>ONXO01000065.1 GCA_900321795.1 uncultured Eubacteriales bacterium | reverse complement strand
GCTGTAAAAAATAGCAATGATATAATATTTAGTGTAGGCAAGTTGCTATCAAATTTTACAAAAGAAAGAAACTGATTAGTTAATTAGTGCTAATGATCTTATAATGAGTCAATTAAACTTTACTTCTTTTAGTAAAGTTTTTTTGTTTTCCTTTGATTTATAACATAAACTACATTATAATATATGTACGGAGTAGTATATATGAAAATAACAGACATAAAAGATCCAAAGTTTTTAAAAAAGTTAAATGAGAAAGAATTGATAAAATTATCTAGTGATATAAGAGAATTTTTAATTGATAATGTTTCTAAAACAGGTGGGCATCTTTCTCCAAATTTGGGAGTAGTCGAGCTTACAATAGCTCTTCACAGAGTTTTTAATACTCCTAAAGATAAGATTATATTTGATGTTTCTCATCAATCTTATGTGCATAAGATTTTAACTGGAAGAGCTTCTAGGTTTGATACTTTAAGGCAAAAAGATGGTCTTTCTGGTTTTCAAAAAAGAAGTGAAAGCATTTATGATGCTTATGAAGCAGGGCATTCTTCAACAAGTTTATCAGCAGCACTAGGAATGGCTTTGGCAAGAGATATGAATAATGAAAAATTTAATGTGGTGGCCGTTATAGGTGATGGGTCTATACAAAATGGACTTTGTTATGAAGCACTAAATCAAATTGGAAGTACTCAAAGTAAAGTTATAATTGTACTTAATGACAATGATATGAGTATATCAAAAGCAGCAGGAGCTTTTCATAATCACTTAGATAGATTAAGAATCTCTAAAGGATATGAAGGAACTAAAACTAAAACTAAAAATGTTCTTTATAAAATACCATATATAGGTAAATATTTAGTGAACAGTGTACATAAAATTAAACATTTTATTAAAAAAGCTTATACTAAAGAAGGATTCCTTTTTGAAGAACTTGGAATAGACTATTTGGGCCCTATTAATGGGCATGATTTCAAGAAATTAGAAAAGTATTTAAAGAAAGCTAAAGAAGCTCCTGAGCCTGTGCTAATACACGTGATTACTCAAAAAGGAAAAGGATATAGATATGCCGAGGAAGATACTACTGGAAAGTGGCATGGTATCGGTCCTTTCAATAAGCAAACAGGTGAAGCTATAAAAGCTGATGATGGTAAAATTTCTTGGAGTGAAGTGATAAGTTCATCTTTAGACAGATTATTTAATGATGATTTAGTTGTAATAACTCCTGCGATGGAAACAGGAAGTAAATTAACTAACTTTAAAAATAAACATCCTAAAAATTTTATAGATGTAGGTATGGCTGAAGAGCACGCTTTAGTGCTAGCTAATGCCATGAGTTTGGAGGGGAAAATTCCTTTTGTATCAATCTATTCATCATTTCTTCAAAGAGGGTATGATGAAGTTGTACATGACATAGCTAGAATGAATAGCCATGTTATAATTGGAATAGACCGTGCTGGAATAGTGGGAGCAGATGGAGAAACTCATCAAGGCTTATTTGATATTACATTCTTGCTTCCGATACCTAATATGATAATATCTGCACCCAAAGATAGTATAGAAGCTGCTAACTTAATAAGAACAGCTATGCATACAAATAGTCCTTTTGCTATTAGATACTCTAGAAATAGTATAGATTACTTTAAAACTGATATAAAAAAATTGAAAGTAGGATCTTGGGAAACAGTAATGGAAGGAAATGATGCTACACTTATTACTTATGGAGATTTTGTTAATGAAAGTATTCCACTTATTAATAAGTTTCAAAAGCAAGGAATAAATATAGAATTAGTAAATGCCAGATTCTTAAAACCGATAGATGAAGAATGTTTTAAAAGAATATGTTCTAAAAATAAACCTATATTTGTATATGAGGAGTCTATGGAAATAGGGTCTCTTGGTAGTTATTTAAAGACAATAACAAATAAAGATATAACTATATTTGGAGTTAAGGATAAGTTTGTTCTTCAAGGACAGAGAAGTGAACTACTAGAGGAGTTAGAACTTGATATTCCATCAATATATGTAAAGATTAAAGAGGTACTAGATAATGTTAGAGTACGAAAATAGTTTATATGAAAAAGGTTTTACTTTAATTGCTGGAGTAGATGAAGTGGGAAGAGGTCCTTTGATCGGACCGGTTGTAACAGCCGCTGTTATTCTTCCAAAAGGATATTTTCATAAAGATATAAAAGATTCTAAAAAATTAACTGAAAAGAAAAGAGAAGAACTTTATGATATTATATCTAGAGATGCAGTAAGTATTGGAATAGGTATTTCTTCGGAAAAAGTAATAGATGAAATAAATATACTAGAAGCTACTAAAAAAGCTATGAAGCAAGCTATTAATAATTTAAATGTTACTCCTGAGTATATACTTATAGATGCAGTAAAGCTTGATATAGATATACCCTCAACTTCTATAATAAAAGGGGATGCTTTATCTGAGTCTATTGCAGCTGCTTCAATAATAGCAAAAGTTACTAGAGATAGAATGATGGATGAGATGGATAAGGAATATCCGATGTATGATTTAAAAAATAATAAAGGTTATGGGACAAAGAAGCATATAGAAGCTTTAGAAAAATATGGACCATGTAAATATCATAGATTTACCTTTGCACCTGTAAAAGAAGCAAAAAAAACACCTGAATTACTATAATTCAAGTGTTTTTTTATGTTTATTTACTGATAAATCAATGTAATCTATATCACCTGCTAAAATATCTATTATAAATTCATTTTTAACATTATTCATTTGTCTTTGAAGAGCTCTTGCACCTATATTATCTTCATATGCTTTTATAGCTATTTTTTCAATAAATGCTTCATCATAATCAATTTTTACATTATATAAATTGGCAAGTTCTACAAATGATTTTAAAGGACTTAAATCCGAATCAGTTAATATTTTAATTAAATCTTCTAAAGTAAAGTCCTTGGTTGTTGCTATACAATTAAATCTTCCCATTAGTTCTCTTTGCATTCCAGCAATTTTAATGAAATCTTCAGTTGTGAAAGAATCGATTTCGTTTTCATTAGTGTTGAAACCTATAGTTCTTCGAGTTTTCTTTTCTTCTCTCATTTTTTCAAACGCGCCTAAACCTATTATTGTTAGTTTTGAAGTGTCAAAAATTATTTCGTTATTCTTGCTTTCATTAAGCCTAATGATAGTTCCATTGAGCCAAGTTAATAATTCATGTGAAATCCCTTTTCTAATTTCTAATGGAGCTCCTAATTTGTCAATTTCGTCAAGACACACAACACCTCTTTGAGCTTTTTCTAAATCTTGTCCAGCTTCATTATATAAATCAAGCAGTATGTTATTTAAGTCTTCACCTTTATATCCAACAGTAGAGTAGTTAGTTATTCCTCTAACGACCATAGGGATATCTAACATTTTACATAGCTCTTCAACAATTAAAGTTTTGCCAGTTCCAGTGGATCCACTTATTAAAATAGCGTTTTTTTGTGTTTTAACCAAATCAGGATTATCTAAAGTAGCTAGTTTTTGGTTAATAAAAATGGCCGGAACAATACTATTGATTGCGCTATCTTGTGAAACTACTTTTCTTTTTAAATCAAAAATAATCTTTTTGATATTCTGATTATTCTTTTCACTATTATTTATTTTGACGTTAGGAGTTTTTTTAGCAGGTATCTCTTCAAAAATTGTGCTAACATCTCTGTTTGTTTTTTGTTTTTGTTTGATCATAAATAATTTATTGTAAAATATCATTTCGGCTATTTTGGAAGTATGTTCTTTTTTTATATAATTTTTTTCTTCATCTGAAATATTTATAATGACTTTATCTAGCGAAACAATATCCTTTTTATCATCTATTCTTTTTATATCATATTCTGTTAGTAAGTTTAAATAGGTATTTTCTACAATTACGCGTAGATTATTATCATTTGTATTATTGGTATTAAAGCAATATTTTATTACCATGCCTTTTTTAAATGCTTCTGTATTAGTTGTTTTTTCCTGATTACAAATTTCGTAAACATCTTTAACAAAACTTCCTGTATGTTCACCTGTAATAATTAAACCATTTTCTAAAGCTAATTCCATTTTAACGAAAGTAAAAGTTCTTTCAAAATCATAATCACAATTATAGATAAAAAGAAGTTGATATTTGTTCTGTTCCATAGTTTTACCTCCAATTAGGAATTATACTAACACTAATATTTAAAAATGTAAAGAAAAAACTGGAATAAATCCAGTTGATTTTTATTTTTGGTGGTTCCTTAGGGATTCGAACCCTAGACCCACCGATTAAGAGTCGGTTGCTCTACCAGCTGAGCTAAGGAACCAAGCAAGATAAATTATATCATACTTATATTGTAAAAACAAGAGAAATTTGTTACAATATTTGTGAAAGAAGTGATGGAGTGTGGATGAAACTATTGTGGTAGATACTAATTCTGTAAAGGAAGTAGATTATAAACAGACAATAAAAGAGATTATAAGTGATTTAGATAATGTTAATTATAATGCTATTAAACAAATAACTGAATATATTTTAACTGGAGAAATAGGCTATATTTCTTCATATAGAGAATGTAGAAGTAGAGTGAGTAATCTGAGTAGAAGAGACTTAGTTGAAATGATGCTTAAGGAGTATGTAAAGTGAGAATAATTGGACTTGATTATGGCTCTAGAACTTGCGGTGTGGCACTGACGGATGAAACTTGCTTGATTGCTTTACCTATAGAAACTATAAGATATAAAATGGTTGATGAACTTATAGAAAAATTAAGTGTATATTTTAAAGATTATAATATTGAGAAAATAGTTTTAGGTAATCCAATTAATTTAGATGGAAGTGTAAGCACTAGAAGCGAAGAAACTTTAAAGTTTAAAACTATTTTAGAAAAAAAGTTTAATAAAGAAGTTGTTTTAGAAGATGAAAGATTGACTACAGTTATAGTAAATAATATGCTTATAGAAAATGGAACTAGAAGAGAAAATAGAAAAAAAGTAGTAGATAAACTAGCTGCTAGTGTTATACTTGAAAGTTATTTAGATAGGAGTAAAAATGGAAAATAATAAATTAATCATAGAAGAAGATGGCAAAGAGAAAGAATATAGAGTTCTTTTAAATGTAGAAGATGTTGAAGGCAAAAATTTTGTGGTTTATACAGAAGATGAAATAAAAGATGGAGAGGTACTTTGCTATGCAGCTACTTATACAATGGAAGGGGATAAACCTAAGCTTAAGTCTATAAAGGAAGATAAAGATTGGGAGTTTGTAAGAGATTTAATTAATAGTTTACAAAATGAAGGAGAATAAGAATGAAAAGAAAATTAAATAAAAAGAGATTATTATTATTTTTACTATGTGTGGTTGCTGTACTTTTGCTAATAATAATAGCATTAGTAACAGTTAAAATGATGCCAGTAGATAGTAAAGCAAGTGAAGAGGTTTACACAGTAGAAACAGGCAAAGGAACATATGAAGTTTATGAAGATTTGGAAGCTAAAGGTTTTATCAAAAGTGCGTTTCTAATGAAGATATATTCTAAATTTAAAGGAAATATTGAAATAGATGCAGGAGATTTTACAATATCTAAAAGTTATAGTATTCCAAAGATGTATGATACTTTAAAGGAAAGAAATACTGTAAGTGCAGATGAAATAGAATTTACACTACTTGAAGGAGAAAATATAAAGACTCTTGCTAAAAAGATAAGTGAAGTAAGTGATATAACTGAAGAAGAATTTCTCAAAGAAGTTAATGATAAAGAATTTGTTAAAAAGCTTATTGATAAGTATTCTTTTCTTACTGAAGATATACTTAATAAAGATATATATTATTGTCTAGAAGGATACTTGTTTCCTGATACTTATAGAGTACTTAAAAGTAGTACTCCTGGAGAAATAGTTGAAAAGATGCTTGAAGAGATGGGCAAGAAGCTTAATACTTATGAAGAAGATATTAAAAAAAGCGAGTTTAGTATTCATGAAATTCTTACTTTAGCTAGCATTCTTGAACTTGAAGGAGCAGGAATAGATGATAAAGCATCAATTGCTGGAGTATTTGTAAATAGAATAAGAAATGGCTGGGCACTTGGTGCTGATGCTACAACATATTATGCAGTAGGCATTCCACTTCATGAAAGAGAGCTAACTTATAGTGAGCTAGATGACTGCACGAATAAATATAACACTAGATGTGATTCTAATATTGGCCTTCCAGTAGGGCCTATTGCTAATGCTGGAATTGCATCTATTGATGCTGCAATAAATCCTGAAGATAATAGTTATTACTATTATGCATCAGATAAATATTTAAATGTTTATTTTTCTAAAACATATAGTGAACATCAAAGTACTGTAGCTAGACTTAAAAGAGAAGGCATTTGGTATGAATATTAATGATTTATTTAAACAAATGGAAAAATATGCTATAGAAGAAAATGTCCCTATAATGAGAAAAGATGCGATTGATTATATATGTGATTTTATAAAAGAGAATAATATAAAAGATACATTAGAAATAGGAACTGCTATATGCTACAGTGCTCTTAAAATGGCTAATGCTGGAAGTAATGTAGTAACTATAGAAAGAGATGAAGAAAGAGAGATAAAAGCTAAAGAAAATCTCTCTTTGTCTAGCTTTAATAATATAAAGCTAATATTAGGCGATGCTTTGGATGTCAAAATAGAAGGCAAATTTGATCTTATACTTATAGATGCTGCTAAAGGACAAAATAGGCGTTTTCTAGAAAAATATAAAAATAACTTAAAATCAGGTGGTTATGTTATAATAGATAAC
The DNA here is from genome assembly GCA_900321795.1 of uncultured Eubacteriales bacterium. Taxonomy (GTDB): domain Bacteria; phylum Bacillota_I; class Bacilli_A; order RF39; family UBA660; genus RUG727. The sequence continues at coordinate 6,505 of ONXO01000065.1, read as the reverse complement.
ATTGATTTTCATGGATTAGTGGGTAAATCTAACGAAATTAAAAGCAAGAATCTAAGAAGTTTAGTAAGAAAAATAGAAGAGTTTATAGTATATTTAGATACTCAAAGGGAGTTTAAAGTAAGTAAAATAAATAAAGGCGATGGACTTATTTTACTAGAAAGGATTTAATTATGTTTTATGTAATAGTAAATAATAAAAGTATAGATTTATATGAAGAAGAAATAATCTTACCATTAAAAGATTACAGCATAGGTTTTGATACATATTTCTCTTTAGAAGAAATAAAAGAAATATCTTCAAAAAGAAAAGTAAATATTATTATAAATAGATTTATGCATAAAAATGATTTAATAAGTATTAAACCTATAATAGATGAGTTAAACTCTATAGTAAATCTATTCTTTATAGAAGATTTAGGGCTAACTAACTATGTAAATAAAGATAAAATAGTACTTTTTCAGTCTCATATAGCTAATAATTATAATGCTGTTAATGCTTTTTACAATATAGGTATAAAGAATATAGTAATTAATAATGATTTGACTATAGAAGAGATAAAAGAAATAAGAAAGAATACTAAAGCCAATTTATTTATAATAAGTACGTCTAAAACTAATTTAATGTATTCTAGAAGAAAGCTTTTGAGCAGTTATTATGATCATACTAATACTAATGGAGAAATGATTAGAAATATTAAAGAAATGATTAGCAAAAAGCCTTTAATAATTAAGGAAGAAGATAAAGGTACAGTTATATTTAATGATAAGATAACTTCTTTGAATAAGTATTTTAATGAGTTAGAAGGTATTAACTTCATAGTTAACTTAAGTAATATGAATAATGAAGAAAGAGAAATCGTGATGAAGCATTATAAAGATGTGGACTTATGTAATTATATAGATATAGATGATTATTTCTTTAATAATAAAATTATATATAAGGTAGGTGAAAGAAAATGATAGAAGTACTTTCTCCTGCAGGAGATAAAGAACGTTTAAAATGGGCTCTTATTTATGGCGCTGATGCTGTTTATATTGGAGGATACAACTATAGCTTGAGAGCTAATGCTAATAACTTTAGCATAGATGATATAAAAGAGTCAGTATCTTTTGCGCATTCTCTAAATAAGAAAGTTTATGTAACAGTAAATATATTATTTCATAATGAAGATTTAGAAGAACTAGATGATTACTTAAAAACGTTAAGTGAAATAGGTGTAGATGCTTTTATAGTGAGCGATTTAGCTGTTATTTCTAGAATAAAAGAATTGAATCTAAAACCAGAAATACATATAAGTACTCAAGAAAGTAGTACTAATAAAGAAACTGTAAAGTTTTGGGAAAAGATGGGAGCAACAAGAGTAGTACTTGGAAGAGAATGTTCTAAAGAAGATATGATTGACATTAAAGAGAATACTACGGCTGAATTAGAAGTTTTTATTCATGGGGCAATGTGCACTTCATACTCAGGAAGATGCGTATTATCTAACTATGTAACATATAGAGATTCTAATCGTGGAGGTTGTTCGCAGGTATGTAGATTTAGTTTTGAGATGGATGGAAAAGGGGACTTTCAAATAGCTTCTAAGGATTTATCTATGATTGATTATATACCAGAACTTGTAAGCATTGGTGTATCTTCTTTAAAAATAGAAGGAAGAATGAGAAGTATATACTATATAGCAACTGTAGTTAATGCTTATAAGAATGTAGTAAAAGCGTGTTTAGATAATACTCTTACTAATGAAAAATTAGAGTATTACAAAAAAGTATTAAATAGGGTATCTAATAGAGAAAATGCTCCTCAGTTCTTTAATAAATTGCCTGCAGTCAATGAGCAATACTATACAGGAAGAAATGAAGTGTCTAATCAGGATTTCTTGGCTGTAGTAGATGATTACAAAGATGGATATGCTTATATTTCACAAAGAAACAACTTCAAAGTAGGAGATGAAATAGAAGTATTTGGGCCTAATTTAGAAGCTAAAAGCTTTGTACTAGAAGAGATGAAAGAACTGGATGGCACAATAAGAGAAGTAGCAAACCATCCAGAAGAAAAACTAATTATAAAGGTACCTTTTAAAGTATCTAAGTATGATATGATAAGAATACCAATACAGAAATAAATGTTTGCCAAAAATATATTTATTTCTATTGACAAAGCAATCTATTTTTGGTATTATTTTATCTTGTTAAGGAGAGATTACGATAATGAAAGAAAAAGAATATTTTTTAACTAGTGAAGGATACCTAGAACTAGAGGAAGAATTAAATCATTTAAAAACTGATAAAAGAGATGAAGTACTAAAGTCTTTAAAAGAAGCTAGAAGCTTAGGAGATTTATCTGAAAATGCTGAATATGATGCAGCTAGAGATGAACAAGCTAAGTTAGAGGCTCGTATTAAAGAACTAGAATATATAATTGAACATGCTACTATTATAGAAGAAGCTAGTGAAGAAGGAGTTGTCAATATAGGATCTACTGTATCACTTGAATATGAAGGCGATGATGATGTTGAAGAATACAGAATTGTTGGTTCTCAAGAAGCAGATCCATTTAATAATAAAATATCTAATGAGAGTCCAATTGCTAAAGCTATTTTGAATAAAAAAGTAGGAGAAGTTGTTGAAGTATCTTCACCTGATGGAGTATATAAGGTAAAAATAGTTAAAGTTGCTTAATTATATGGAGATAAAATAAATATGACAGAAGAGGAAGAAAACTATTTAGAGAAGTTTGTTTATGTTTTAGAACATTTTAATATTATTTTTTTGATTTCTATTGGTTCTTATATTGATGGACACTTTTGCTTATATAAGGATCATGATAAATGGATAATATCATATGGTGATCATGGAATAATTTCAGATTTTAAAGAAGAGTCAAGCTTAGAAGAAGCTGTTAAATATTTAATAAATAAAATTTCGTATGATGAATTCGAAGAGAAACAATTAAATAAACAGTTAAAGATAGTTTCTAATAATACTAGATTATCATAAAAGGAGTAGTTAGATATGATAAATGAATATGAATTAAATTATATTATAAATGCAAGTGCTATACTTAATAAATATTGTAGCGATAGTTATTATATAGGAGGATTTGCAGAAAATAGAATATGTATGTTTAAAACATTAAATACAAGTAAATGGATAGTGACAACATGCGATGGTAATGAAAACTTTAGAATAGAAAGTTATGAAGATATCGAAGATGCTATAAGTGATTTAGTACACAGAGTCTCACTTACTGATACTGAAGAGGAAGTTATTTTAGAAGAAATAAAATTAAATATTAAATCATTAAGGAGGATTAAAAATGAAAGAAATTAAAATGGAAATGAAAGGTAAAGAATGGTCTAGTTTGTTAGAACATGTTTATGAACATAAAAAATCTTCTATTGAAGTTAAGGGTTTTAGAAAGGGGCAAGTTCCTTTTGATGTTTATGTAAAACAAGTAGGGCTTGAAAGTTTATTTATGGATGCTGTTGATCATGCACTTCCAGAACTATATGATAAAATGTTAGAAGAAAATAAGGATTTAACTCCTGCTTGCCGTCCATCTGTAAATGTAAAATCTATAGATAAAAATCATGTTGAAGTAGTATTTGGAATTACAGAAAAACCTGAAGTTAAACTTGGAAAGTATAAAGATTTAAAAGTTAAGAAAGATGTAGCTGAAGTTACTGACGAAGAAATAGAACATGAATTATCTCATTTAAGGGAACAATTTATTGAACTTAAAGATAAGGATACAGAAGTAGCCATGGGGGATCAAGCTATTATAGATTTTGAAGGATTCAAAGATGGAGTTGCTTTTAATGGTGGTAAGGGTGAAAATTATCCGTTAGTTATTGGAAGTAATAGCTTTATTCCTGGATTTGAAGAGGCTATTATAGGAATGAAGAAAGGCGAAGAAAAGGATATTGATCTTACTTTCCCAGAAAACTATCATGCTGAAGAATTAAAAGGACAAAAGGTTACTTTTAAAGTTAAAGTAAATGAAATTAAGGAAAGATTACTTCCTGAATATAATGAAGAATTTTTTAAAGACTTAGCTATGGAGGGTGTTAATGATGAAACTTCTTTAAGAGAAGAAATTAAAAATCATATTAAGACTCACAAAGAGAAGGAAATAGAAGATAAATATACAGAAGAGTGCTTAACAAAAATGAGTGAAAATGCTAAAATAGATGTTCCTAAAGAAATGATAGATGAAGAAATTGATAGAATAACTGATGAGTTTTCTCAGAGACTACAATATCAAGGAATGAATATTGACACATATATTAATATGCTTGGAATGACTAAGGAAGCATTTAAGGATAACTTTAAGCCAGAAGCAGAAAAGAGAGTTAGATATAGGCTTTGTATAGAAGAAGTTGTTAAACAAGAGAATATTAAAATAGAAGATAAAGAATTAGACGATTATACAAAAGAAATGGCTGATAGGTATCAAGTTAAAGAAGAAGAATTAGTTGAGCAAATCGGTGGAAGAGATTTCTTAAAATATGATTTGGAAGTTAGAAAAGCACTTGAAATAATTACAAAGTAGACTACAGTTTTAAAACTGTAGTTTTATTTTATTTTTCAATAAAAAAGAAGACATAAGTCTTCAATTTATTAGAAATTAAGTGTTTCAAATGTATTATTATCTTTATCTTTATTCATTTTTTGTGCAAGTAACATATTACTTCTTAAATTATCATCTTTATAGACAGCAACATCATTTTCTAAGTCTACTATTTTTAATATTTCTTCAAAAGTTGTTTCTCCGAGCAATACTTTATTTAATCCATCTTGAAGTAGTGTAACTACATCTCCGCCATAAACAAGTTCACGTAATTCATGCTTTGGAGCATTTCTAGTAATAGCATCTTTTATTTCTTCGTTAAGCACAAGTACTTCTAGTATTGCAAGTCTTCCTTTATAACCATGAGAGCAATTCTCGCATCCATCTTTGTTAGCAACATACATTTCATCTATATCTTTTCCAAGAATTGTTTTAAATACATCTTTTTCATAATCGGAAGTAGGCTTTTTAATTCTACAATCTGGGCAAAGTTTTCTAGCTAGACTTTGAGAGATAATACCTTCCAATGAAGAACCTAATAAGTATCTTTCTACATCCATATCTGTCATACGCTCAATAGAGTTTAAAGAATTGTTGGTATGTAAGGTAGAGAATACTAAGTGTCCTGTTATTGACGCTCTTACGGCTATTCTAGCAGTTTCATCGTCTCTTATTTCACCAATCATTATAATATTAGGGTCTTGCCTTAAAATGCTTCTTAAAACAGTTGCAAAGTTAAGACCAATTTCACTTTGTGTTTGTACTTGATTGATACCTGCTATATCCATTTCTATAGGGTCTTCAACAGTTATAATATTAACACTTTCAGTGTTTAATTTTTGTAACATTGAATATAAAGTGGTAGATTTACCTGATCCAGTAGCACCTGTAACTAATATAATTCCGTTAGGCATTCTTAAAAGTTTGTTTATTTTTGCCATGCTTTCTTCAGAAAAACCTAAATTGTCAAGACCAGCTAAGCTCATTGAATAATCAAGAATACGAATAACAATTTTTTCAGCATTATTGGTTGGTAATGTAGAAACACGCAAGTCTAATAATTTGTCTCCTATTTTACTCTTAATAGCACCATCTTGAGGTAGACGAGTTTCCATTATATTCATATTTGCAATCATTTTAATACGTGAAATCATATTTCTTTTATATTTTTCAGGTATAACGCCATAATCATACAAAATACCATCAATTCTATATCTAATTTTTATACTATCTTTAGCAGGGTCAAAATGTATATCACTAGCGCCTTTGTTAACAGCATCTATAATAATTTCATTTGCTATTTCTACAATTGGCATTTTTTCAAAATCGAACTCTTTCATATTCATATTTTCCCTCTTTCTATCCTATTAAATATTATACAATTCTTTTTCTATTTCTTCAAGAGTTATTCTTCATCATCTTTATCATTATCTCTTTGTAAAGCAGAGAAGTCTACTTTGCCTAATTTAGTTCTTGGAAGATTTTTTCTAAAAACAATTTCATAAGGTACCATATATTTAGCTAAATTTTTCTTACAATGATCAATAATTTCACCTCTAGATTTAATTCTAGTGAATCCTTTGTTCAAAACTATAAATGCTTTTGGTACTTCTTGTTTGTATGGATGAGGAACACCAACGACTGTACATTGAAGAACTGCCGGATGTTTTTCAATTATTTCCTCTATATGTGAAGGATATACATTATATCCGCTTGTAATTATCATTCTTTTAAGTCTACCTTTATAAAATAAGAAACCGTCATTATCCATATAACCTAAATCTCCTGTATGAAGCCAAACATATCCATCATCATGTACTTGAAGAGCCTCATTTGTTTCTTCTTCATTATTTAAGTATCCCATCATTACAGAAGGACCACTAATTAATATCTCTCCTGGTTGATTTGGTGGAAGAGGTTCTTTTGTATTGAT
>ONXO01000097.1 GCA_900321795.1 uncultured Eubacteriales bacterium | reverse complement strand
TATTTTATCTTCAAAAAGTTTGTATATTGCATCTGCTCCTACATAACTTATAAGTCCTACCCATATGGAGTCTATTACATTTAAGTCGCTAAATGTTAGGCTAAAGCATATCCCTACTGCCATTGATATTATAAAACTGTATATTGGCAAGTAACTCTTAGTTAAAGCAGCTTCTTTTATTCTTTGTATTAAAGCTGTTGATATTATAGAACTTGCAACAGCTACTAATAATACATTTTTAAGAATTGTAACATCCAACATATCTTTGCCTCCAATATAATATATTTTATGAAAATAAAAAGAATATGCAACTTTACATTTGTTTTAAGGCTTTAGCGGAAAAAATATAAAATTAGTATTATTATTTAATTATATATATCATATGAAAGGAGAATTAAATGGAAAAAGTTAATTATGATTCTGTAAGTATTACTAATTATTCACTTACAGAAGTCAATGCTGAAATTGACAACTTACTGAGTGAAATACATAATAGAATATTTACATCAAACATATCTAAGGAAGAAAGAGACTTTTTACTACATAATTTACAAAAATTAAGCGAAATTGCATCTATGAATGATTATGCACAAAGAAGTTTATTAGATTCATGTGGATTAGATCATAGCTACATTGATGATAGAGAAACAGCTAGAAAAAATGCAGTGTATCAAGATATTGATTTATATAGAGAAATAAGCGATAATGAAAAGATTTTCTATTAAATGAACAATTTATAAATAGGTTCTAATTATAGGATTATAACTTGTAATTTACAGGAGATAGTCCTTTTAATTTTGTTTAATTCTATCATAATTATAATAATTAATATAGTAAATCTATCTAGAATTAATTCATCTAGTGTTTTATATTTTCCTTCTTTATTAATGATTATTTTAGCATATTAAATTATTTTTTTATCACAATAATATTAGGTGTTAGTAAATGAATAGTCTAAATAAATATAATGAGAAAAGAAATTTTAAAAAGACACATGAACCTATAGGTAAAAAAGATAAATCTAGTAAAAAACTAAAGTTTTGTGTTCAACATCATATTGCTAGAAAAGATCATTATGATTTTAGATTAGAATTTAAAGGAGTTATGCTTTCATGGGCTATTCCTAAGGGTCCATCATATAATACCAAAGATAAAAGACTTGCTGTTCATGTAGAAGACCATCCATTATCTTACAGAAGCTTTGAAGGAATCATTCCTGAAGGAGAGTACGGAGCAGGCACTGTTATGGTTTGGGATCAAGGTTATTATACACAAAATGAAGACTTTAATAAAACCTATAAAAAGGGATACTTAAAGTTTACTTTACATGGGAAGAGATTAAATGGTGCATGGACACTTGTACATTTCAAGAAAGATAACTGGCTAATGATTAAAGAAAATGATGGAACACATGGTTTTAAAGACATTCTTGAATATTCAACAAGCATAAAAACTAACAGAACTATGGAAGAAATTAAGCTTTGTGTTAATAAAAGTAAAAAGAATGTTAATAAGAAAGATGTTATTAACATAACAGTAACTAATCCTGATAAAGTTATTTATAAAAAGCCTAAAGTTACTAAACAAGATGTTATTAACTATTATGAAAAAGTTTATAATAGAATGGAGCCTTTTATTAAAGATAGACTTATAAGCACTGTGAGGTGCCCTAAGGGAATAGATAAAGTAGTTTTCTTTAAAAAGCATTTTGAAGAGAATAAGAATCTTAAGAAAAAGAAAGTCAGCTTAAACAACTATTATTATATTGATGATATTAATGGACTAATTAGTGAAGTGCAAATGAATAGTATTGAATTTCATATTTGGGGTAGTAGTGTTAATAAAATTACTAATCCTGATTATATGATTTTTGATTTAGACCCAGATGAAAAGCTTAGTATTAGTAAAGTAAGGGAAGGCGTTAAAGATTTAAAGAGAATTTTAGATGAGCTAGAGCTAGTTTCATACTTAAAGACTAGTGGTGGAAAGGGATATCACGTCGTCATTCCAATTAAGCAAAAAATGAGCTGGCATAGCTTTAGGAAGATAGCTAAGCAAATCGCTGAGCTTATGGAATCCAAATGGCCAGACAAATATACATCGAATATGAGAAAAGAAAAAAGGAAAGGTAAGATATTTATTGACTGGGTTAGAAATACTAAAGGTGCAACTAGCGTAGCTCCATACTCTTTAAGAGCTAGGAAAGGTGCAAGTGTTTCTATGCCAATTAAATGGAGTGAGTTAGACAAAATTAAACCTAATGATATTAATATTAATGAGGCGTTGAAAAGGCTTACTAAAAAGGATCCTTGGAAAGACTTTTTTAAATAAAGTTTTGTATATCAAATGTTTTATGTTAAAATATTATATATTAGGAGTAATAAAATGGAAGTAAAAAGAAAACTTATTTTAGCTTTAGTTACTTTAGCTATTGTATTAAGCTTGATCTTTTTTAGTGTAAATCAACTAAAATATAATAACATTACATATGAAACTAAAGAATTATATAATTATTTTGGAAATTATGACTTTTTTGTTACTGATGAAGTTGAGGTAAATACCGACTTAGTTAGTTACATAACTAAAGGTATGAGCGAAAACGATTTTAAAAGTATATTTCACAAAACAGGAAATTATATCCTAAGTACTAATCCATATAAGCAAGTGAATTATAACTTTGATAAGCATTTAACTTATGAAAAGTTAGAAAAGATATATTTATTATTAAATAATTCAGATATAGTTAATATAGAAATATTAGGGCAAAGTTATGATGGAAGAAACATTTATTCAATTGAGATAGGTAAAGGCAATAATGTTACAATGTTAGAAGGAAATATACATGCTGCTGAAATAGCACCAACATTATATTTAACAAAATTTGCTGTGAATTTAGTTAATAGATATGAAAATAATGATGAGGAAATAATTACTTTATTAAACAACCATAAAATTGTTATAGTCCCTTCTGCAAATCCTGATGGCTATGATTATGCTATATTTGGTAAAGAGATGATACGGAATAAAAAAGCTTTTGCTTATGTTAATGATTATAATATAGACCCATACTATTATAAAGCTAATATTAATGGTATAGATTTAAATAGAAATTTTCCTAGTCAATTGGGAGGATTATATTTTAAAACTAATAAATTATCCAGTTATACTTCATTAGTAAAAAGTACTGAGTTTTACAAATACTTCCCTGGATATACGTTAGGAAGTGAAAGTGAAACTAAAGCCCTGATGTATTGGATATATAAATACTATAAAAACGCAAATGCTTTTTTATCACTTCATAGTGCCGGTAGGGTAATATATGATGAACAACAATATTTAAGTGATACATTTAATGATGAAGGAAAAAAATGTGCAGAAATAGTGGAAAAATACACTAAATATAAAATAGTTGGTGTGGATTATGAAGACGGCTATGGAACAGATGGTAATTCTACGGATTTCATTGAAGAACTTGCTCATGGGTATACTTATAGTAAATCTACCGGAAGATTATCCACTTATAGCTATGGTGAAAAGGTTGATATAATGACTCAAAAAATGTGTGTTTTAACTATAGAAACACTTGAAAGTTATACACAAGATATAAATATTATTAAAAATGAATGGTTTGATAAAAAACTAGAATACGCTTTAATTGATATCATTAAGCGATAGAGCTAATTACATAAGATTAGTTCTTTTTTTATAAATATATATTATTTTGAATTAGCAAAATAAAAACTCCGTTATTACGGAGATAATTAACTTATGGGGCGGTATAAGGGAGTTGAACCCTTGCATGCCAGAGCCACAATCTGGTGTGTTAACCACTTCACCAATACCGCCATGTAGATATGATTATATACTAAAACCCATTAAAAATCAAGGTTTATTGTAAAAAAAAAGCAGGCAACTTGCTATTTTCGCTTACACTATCTTCGCCGTTAAAGTGCTTAACTTCTGTGTTCGAGATGGGAACAGGTGTGTCCACTTT
>ONXO01000114.1 GCA_900321795.1 uncultured Eubacteriales bacterium | reverse complement strand
TTAAAGAATTTTATAGATAAAGCTTTTCTATGTGTAAGTGTATTGTTTGATTTCCCAATAGATAGACTAAAGAGAATAGTAACTAGATTTGTAAAGGAGGATAAAGAAAATGGAAGAACAAGTGAAGACAGAAGTAAAAGAGATGATGAAGTTTGATAAAGATAAATTAAAAGAAGTTATGATTGTAGAAGCTATAAAGAAAATAAATTATCCATTTAAAAATTGGACTGTTCAAGAAGTAATGAAAGATCTTAAGGTAAGTGAAGCAACGGCGAATGCAATATTTAAAAGAAAAGATTTTCCATCTGTCAATATAGGTAAAACTAAGACAGTTACACTTCTTGCATATCTAATCTGGAAGATGGATAGAAAAGAGAGTGAGGTGTTTGAGAATGAGTCAAAAGCCAAGTAATTCGCAAGGTTATATAACATTTAGAAAGGATAGAAAAAATTGGGTAGCAAGATATCAAATATATGATGTCGAAAGTGGAAAAAATATTACAAAGAGTAAGAATTTTCAAACAAGAGAGGAAGCAGAAAAATATCTGGCAACAATTAATTATCAAAGAGAAAATCCATTGTACATCAAGCATAATGGGATTCCGTTATGCGAAATCATGAAAAGCAATGTAAGGTTAAAATTAGAAACAAATCAAATTACGGAAGTTACTTATCATAGAACTATGCAAACTATTGAACAAATAGAAAAATTTCCGATGGGAAAGAGGAATATAGATGAAATAACATCTGATGAGCTTCAAGAATTTATGAACTATCATAAGCATTTAAGTAATTCTACTATCAACAAACTATATCATTTATTAGGATCAACTTTTAAAGTGGCAATAAATAAGGGGTATATGCTTAGAAATCCAATGATAAATGTTTTAAAACCTAAAAGTGATAAAATGAATAGACCTGTAAGAGCATTGACATTTGAAGAACAACAACTTTTCACGGAATATCTAATGAATAGAGATGTATCAAATTGTAAGTATAAAAACGTATATTTGATTCAAATGTTTATGGGATTAAGAGTAAGTGAAGTATTAGCACTTACAATGCATGATGTAGATTTGAAGGATAAAAAAATTCGTGTTAAAAGAACTCTTAGTAAAGATGAATTGGGACATACAATTATGGGTAGAACAACTAAAACCTATGCAGGAAATAGACAAGTTCCTATTCCAGAATTTTTAATGGATAGTATTATGGAACAAATGGAAATTGCAGATAATCAATTAAATAATGAGGATAAGTTACTATTTAAACCAGATAACCGTAAATATACTGAAAGAGAAAATGTTAATACAGAATTAAAAAGAATACTAAAAAGACATTTTGGTATAGAAGATATAACTACACATAGCTTAAGACATACATTTGGAACAAGATGTATAGAATCAGGAATGGCTCCAGTAGTTGTTCAAAAACTTATGGGACATACAGATATTCAGGTTACATTAAATACATATACATCAGTATTTGATGAATTTAAACAACAGGAGATAGATAAAGTAAATCAATATTTCTTAAAGGGAAGAATGCTAGATAAGGAGTTGTTAGCTGAACGCGTAGATGAAGATGATGAAGTTGAGAAAGATACAGAAGATAGAGAAATATAAATATAAAACTGGGAATTAAAAATTCCCAGTTTTTTTAAATTAGAGTTATTGAATATAGAATAAAATCGTGATTAAATAATAGTGATTTTAATTCGTGAAAAAAACACATCATATAATGGGGGTGTAAAAAATGGAAAAAAAAGAAAAGGTTAGTAAAAAAATAAATAGTATTGCAAATAAAACTAAAGAAAAGACTAAGGCTATTGGTACTAAAGCCAAAACATCGCTTGAAAAGACAAAGAATAAGGCTATAGAAACTATGGATGTCAATGGAGATGGTAGTTTTGATATTGAAGACGTTATTGTTATGGGATTGAGAACACCAGGAATAAAAATATCTAGAGAACAGTTTTTGAAAAAAGAATTAAAAAAGAAGTTTAGTGAAGAGGTAATTGAAAAAGCAATAGAAACTAATCCTTGTAAGGCAGGGATAGAGGTTAAAGAAATTGATAAGATAGCAGATCAAGTAATCAAGTTTGAAAGAAATTGTGTGTCTGGTATATCAGCAGTGTTAAGTGCACCTGTAGGACCTGCAATGGCGGTAACAATTCCTACAGAAATAGTACAATATTATGGATATATGCTTAGAGCAACTCAAAAACTAATGTATTTATATGGATTCCCTGAAATAAATGTTGAAGAAAAAGAGGATACTTTTGATTCAGAAACTATAAATATTTTAATTGTTTGTTTGGGAACAATGTATGGAGTTGCAGGAGCAAATAAAGCTATAAAAGTCATGGCTAATGGATTAGGTCAAGGCATGGGTAAAAAATTTATGAGAGCTAATGTTCAAAAGACAATTTATCCAATTATTAAGAATATTTTAAAATGGTTCAATTTTAGCTTAACGAAAGAAGTTTCTAAAAAAGCTATAGAAAATGCAGTTCCAGTAGTAGGTATGGTTATTGGGGGAACGATAACATTTGCAACATTTAAACCATGTTGTGATAGATTGAAAAAATCTTTACAAAATACAATTTTAAGTAATCCAAACTATATTAAAGAGAATGAAGATGTTATTGAGGTTGATGCAAAAATTACAAATGAAGATAATTAAATAAAAATATTAAAAAATCTCTATGAAATTCATAGAGATTTTTTGCGTTTTATAACTGCTGTAAATCGCTTGACAGTATATATATATATATATTACAATGATTTTAAGATATAGAAAATGGGGGAAAATAAAAAATGAAAAAAGTAATAAGTGTAATGAAAACTATAATACTGATTATTGTTGTTGGAATAATTGCTATTGTAGGTTATAAATTTATTTATTTGAAAAATTCTTTATTTACTAAAGATAAAGCAACTTTTTCAAATGAAGTATTAGAAGAAAAAATAACAGAAATATCTGAATTAGTTACTTTAGATTATTATTATACTAATGCAGAAAAAATGGATGAAAACTATGTAAAGTTATTTAATAAATGGAATATTCCATTTACAGGAAAATATATGATTGTAAAATATAATGGAGAAATAAAGTACTCTGTAAATATGTCTAATGCTAAAATAGAAGTTAATGAAAATAATGTAAAAGTTACTATACCACATTGTACAATTTCAAGTCATGAACTTGATGAAGACAGTTGGGAATATATGGATCAAAAGTCTGGATTATTCAACAATTTAACTCCTCAAGATGGAGATGATTTAAGAAAAGATGCTAAAAGCAAGATGGAACAAAGAGCTAATGAGTTAAAACTATCAGAACAAGCTGACAAAAATGCAGTAGAGCAAATAACAAAACTAATAAATGTAATAGATCAAAATTTAAATGTCACAATAGAATTTGAAAATCAATAAAAAACTTGTATAGAAAGAGTTTTGAGATTTTTACATTCCCAAAAAAGGGGGTTGGGTATGCATTTGCATTCCCAGCCTTTATTTTTTTATCTTTTTGGGAATGTTTTTGGGTATATTAACTGAGAGAAATTGAGAGTGGTTGTGTGATTTTGAAAGTTGGTTGTTTGATTTTTCCGCCATTTTAAGCTTTTCTCAGTTTTTTATAGAAAAGAAAAAATCCTCAAAACCTTGCGGTTCTAAGGATTTAATGGTAGCGAAGGTGGGACTTGAACCTACGACCTGCCGGGTATGAACCGGATGCTCTAGCCAACTGAGCTACTTCGCCATAACAAAG
>ONXO01000082.1 GCA_900321795.1 uncultured Eubacteriales bacterium | reverse complement strand
CGGAGATTATTTTTTAGATGGCGCCCGATGCAGGACTCGAACCTGCGACCTAACGGTTAACAGCCGTGCGCTCTACCGACTGAGCTAATCGGGCAACTGCATATATAATTTTATAATATCGGAAGGCTTTTGTCAACTATAAAAAATCAATTTTTTCAAAATCCACAGAAAATCTTGTGTTATAGCCCGTACAATAGGCACTTCTATACATATTATACTCCAGAAGGGGGAAATTATGTATTTTGATGAAAGAGAAAATGAAATAGAATATTCTAATTATTCTAATGAAGTAAACAATGTAGAAAAGAATTATACTCAAAACAATGTAAAGAAGTGGGATAATGATTTTAAAGTAGATATAGAAAACATAAATATCAATAATTTTAATAATAGAGAAAGTGTTAATGATTTGTTTACGGCTAAAGAAGGACTTAATAAAGGTAATATGTTTAGAAATCTTTATAATCCATATAAAAGTTATGTTTATAAAGTTGTGGTTAATGGCAAAAAAGATGAACTATTACTAAAGATACAAGAGCTTACATTTAAAGTAATAGATCTTAATTTATACTTAGATATAAATCCTGCTGACAAGAATATGTTTAATGAGTTTAAAAAAGCTATTGAAGAATTAAATGAAAGTAAAGACTTATACGAGAAAAACTATGGGCCACTTTGTGTACAAGAAACTCTATATTATGATGATTATATGTGGAGTAAGAATCCTTGGCCTTGGATGAGTGAAGGAGGCAAGAAGTAATGTTTAAATATGAAAAAATGCTTGAATATCCAGTAAATATTAAGAAAAAAGATTTAAGAATGGCTAAGCTTATGTGTGATCAACTAGGCGGGGCTAACGGAGAACTTTCAGCTTCACTTAGATATATGTGTCAAAGATATACTATGCCTGATGAAAAGGGAAGTGCACTTTTAACGGATATAGCTAATGAAGAACTTAGTCATTTTGAGATGATTCAGGTTATGATAAGTCAGCTAGTTAAAGATGCAACTATAGAAGAATTAAAAGAAGCGGGACTTGATACTTATTATATAGGTCACAAGAGGGGTGTTTACCCAATGGATTCAAATGGTGTACCTTATACAGCTGCATATATTGAAGTTAGTGGTAATCCTATGGTTGATTTAATGGAAGATATGGCAGCAGAAGAAAAGGCTAGAGCTACATATGAAAACTTAATGGATATGACTAAGGACCAGGATTTATTAGCGCCACTTAGCTTTTTAAGGCAAAGAGAAGTTGTGCATTTTAATAGATTTAAAGAGTTATATGAAGAATACAAAAGAAAGGGAATGTGAACCTTTCTTTTTACATATCTCTTTTTATTAGTTTAATATTTAGGATTATAAATAAGGTAATATAAATTAAACTAATAATTGCTCCTGCATGAGATGTGATGCTTGTGTTATATATTAAATTAGTTTCTAAAGCATCTGAAGCATTTTCAAAAAAAGTATAGTCTAAGTAAGGTAAAAATGTATATTCTACAAATGTGTATCCTCTTGAGAGCAACATATTAGTAAATGTTAATGAGAAAAAATAAACTATTATACTTATAAATGCTGTTAAGTTGCTGGCATTTGTAATAAGGCATAATGTAAAAGTGAATATGTTCATAAATAGAAGAGGTATAAAATATCTTGAAACTACTTCAATGTAATTAAATAAGGGCAAAGGCTCATGCGTTAATAAGTATGTAGTAGTTAATACTGTTATTAGAATAATTAGCATATAGAATGTAGTTAATAGTATTTGAGTTAATATTTTTGCTAAAAGGATTGTTTCTCTTTTAAAAGAAGACTGGAACATATATCTAATTGTTTTGCTATTTAAGTCGTAGCTTAAACTATGAAAAGAGTTAAATATTACTATTATTCCTAATAGATAAAATAAAGCTTTTGACTTTTCAAGAATACTTTCTGACTTGCTATTAATTTTGTGAGTATTAACTTTGTTAATTTTTGACATTTCATTAAAATATCCTTGATAGTCTTTTTTATATTTTTCGTAGTTTCCATGTTTATTTATTTCTTTATATTCACTTTCTGTTAGAATAGGTAATACTTCTATTAATGCGTTTTCTTTCACAATGTTTCTATTTGCACATATATAGAAAACACTCACAAATATGATTAATAATATAGTCACAATAAAACTATTTTTTTTGGTTTCTTTATAAAGGTCTGCTTTTATTAGATTAATCATTCTTTTCCTCCATAAGCTTTATTAGTATATTTTCTAAGTCATTTTCTTTTGGCTTCTTTTTTTCTATTATTTTTTGTTCAATTTTGTGATTATTTAAGAATAATATTTCATCTGCAATTTTTTCTATTTCAGGTATGATGTGTGAAGAAACAATTATAGTTTTATCTTTAAGTGAATATAGTAGCTCTCTTAAATCTTTTATTCCTTTAGGATCTAGTCCATTTATCGGCTCATCTAACACAAGTATTTCTGGATCTTTAAGTAAGCTTATTGCTATCCCAAGTCTTTGTTTCATACCAAGTGAAAAGTGTTTTACTAATTTTTTATCAGTATTTAAAGATACTGTTTTTAGGATTAAAGGTACTTTTTCTAGTGGTACATCATAGCAAAGAGCAAAGTATCTTAGATTTTCTTCTGCTGATAAAAAGTCATAAAAACTGACATAATCAACAATTCCACTTATTAATTCTCTAGTTTCTCTATAGTTCTTTCTTACATTATAGCCATTTAGAAAGATTTCCCCCTTAAATGATATTAGACCTAGTATAGTTTTAAGTAATGTGGATTTACCACTTCCATTAGGGCCTACTAGACCATATATTTTTCCTTTTTCTAATTTAAAATTAATGTTATCTAAAATTATATTGTTTTTTATTTCTTTGCTCAAGTTTATTGTTTCAACTGTATTATTCATTTTTTCTCCTCCTTTTAATAAATTGTTTTTATATAATTTGCGTTTAACATTCTAAAACTAGTTGGTTTTGTTCTTCTTTTAATTTAGCTAGTAAATATAGCCAACCCATAGTTTTGCCTCCTTTCTAAACACAATTTTCCGTGTTTGATTTATACGGTATCACACAAAAAAAGCCCTGTCAAATAAGCACTTTTTACTTTTGTTTTTTAAAATTGAAGTAGCAAAATTAAAAATTAACCCCAGTTTTTGAGGTTAATTTTTAAAATTATTTTTTGTTTTTTTTAAATTACTTTCTCGATATTGAAAATTGGAAGTAAAAATTTCTCTAAAAAATTAATCTAACTTTACGTTTTCAGTGTCAAGTATGTCTTGAAATTTGTTTTTAAACTCAATTAATCCTTTCTTTTTAGCATCATCATAAATTGACTTTGAGTTTTTAATTGCTTCGTATATATGCTTCATATTTAATGTGTTTGTGTTTTCAAATACAGCATTAGAGTATGCATTTGCTAGCATTGTTAAAGCTATATCAGGGTATCTATTACCTATTTCATAGATTCTTTTATATTGGTCTGTTAATTCTACTATAAATCTAAAAATCTTTTCTTTTTGATAGTCAGTATAATTATTTGTAACACCAGTTTGTTTTTCTAATTTAGGATATGTTCCCATTAATATTTTTACAGTATCTTCTATTGTGGGTTCTTCAATATCCACTTTTAAGAATCTTCTTAAGAATGCACGGTCTCTTAATATATAGGCTTCGTATTCTTCTGTAGTGGTCGCACCTATCATTTTAATTGTACCTCTATCTAATCCTGGTTTAAGCATATTTGCAAAGTCAACATTTAAGTTAGATGTATTTCTGCTAACTAAAAGGTGTATTTCATCTATAAACAAAATTATATTTTCTTTAGTTTTAAGCTCATCTACTAATAACTGTAGCATATTTGCATTTACCCCATCTTCAGTGTGAACTGTGCCTAAAAGAGAAGAAATATTAATCTTGATAAGCTCATATTTTTTAAGTGCTTCTGGAACTAATCCTTGTTGCATTCTATAGCCAATTCCTTCAACAATTGCTGTTTTACCTATACCGGCTTTACCTACTAATAGTGCTGATTTTTCAGGAGTAAGTAAAATAATCATAGCATCTTTAATTTCTTTATCTCTGCCTATGGCGGGATCAGTGATGTAAAACTTATTTGATAAATTCTCTCCGTAGGTGTCTAGTACACTAAATTTTCTAGGCTTTTCATTAAAATCTAGTACTTCTAATGTTTCGTTCATATAATTCACCAACATAATTATACTATAGTTTTTATTCTTTTACTAATATAAATAAAAAATATTTTGTAAAGTTAACAATTAGCTCTTGAATAAGTCTAATATGTAATGTTAAAATGAAAAAGAGGTGCGAGAAATGGATTACAAAATAATTTCAAATTCAGATTTAGATACTATTGAGCTTGCTCAAAATATTGAAAGCGAAAAGTTTCCTAATATGGTGATATGTTTAGAAGGTGATTTAGGAAGTGGAAAAACATTATTTGCAAAAGCATTTGCTAAATCTATGGGTATTACTGAAAATATAACTTCGCCTACATTTACAATTATTAAAGAGTATAATGGAGAAGATAATTTTAGACTATTCCATATGGATGTTTATAGATTAAATGAAATGAAGGAAGATAATGGAATAGAAGAATATTATAAGAAAAAAGGTGTATGTATTATTGAATGGTCTGATTTAATAAGTGATATACTTCCTAAAAAAAGGTTAGATATAAGAATTAAAATAGTTGATGAAAACAAAAGAATATTTACTTTGATTCCTCATGGGGAAGAGTATGAAGAAGTTTGCCAAAGAGTTGTGTAAACTCTTTTTAACAATACTTTTACGTTGACCTAGCAAAATGGAATTATTCATGTTATACTTATAATGGAGTTGGTAATAGTGAAAAAGATATATAAATTGATATTGATTATTCTTTTAGTACTTCCTACTGTTTTAAAAGCAGATGAAAGTGAATATTTGAATTTTAAAGAGACATTAGCTGCTGAAAGCATGGAAGAAAAATTTAATAATTATGAAGAAAATGATAATCAAATTGTTATTTATCTTTTTAGAGGTCAGGGTTGTCAATTTTGTCGATCATTCTTAACTTTTATGAATGATATAACACAAGAGTATGGTAAATATTTTAAAATGGTAACATTTGAAGTATGGTATAATGAAGCAAACAATAAACTACTTAATGACGTTTCTAGTTTTTTAGAAGAAGAAGCTGGTGGTGTTCCATATATTATCATCGGAAATAAAGTATTTCCTGGATATAATAGTAGGTATGATAATGATATCAAAAAAGCTATTTTAGATTTATATAATACTCCTGTAGAAGATAGATATGATGTATTTGATGAAATTGATAAGTATAAAACTAGACAGGAAAAAATAACAACGATTATTGATGAGCTTATTAAAGAGTATGATAAGAATGGTAAACTATTTAAAAGTGATGAACCCGTTAAAGAAGAAAAGAATAATGGTATTACTTCTAAAACTTTGATAGTTTGGCTTGCTATTAATGATGCAATAATAGTTATAATATTTGCAGTAGTTTGTTTTTTAAAAAATAAAAAGAAATTGAAGGCTTAAGTTTTTTACTTGAAGCTTTTATTTTTGGCTAAAAAGTGGTAAAATATGCACGAGGAAGTGAGATGTATGTATACATTATTTATAGATACGCATGATGAACTTATAACAGTTGCTTTGTTAAATGATAATCAAGTTATAGAAAAGACTAAAGAAAGCTTATATTCACATGCTGTTTATTTAATGCCAATGGTGCAAAATATACTTAAAGAAAATGATTTAACTGTAAAAAATATTAAAGACATAGTTGCTGTTAATGGACCAGGTAGTTTTACTGGGCTAAGAATCGGACTTTCAGCTGCTAAAGTAATGGCTTATTCATTAAATGTTCCAATTTATTTAGTAAGTAGTTTATCTGCTTATTTGGTAAGTTCTGATATAAAAGGAAATAGACAAGCTGTTATAGAAGATAATAAGGGTTATTATATAAGTGTATTTGATGAAAATAATAAATCGATTATAGAAGAGTCATATTTAGAAGATATAAGCAGGTATAGCTATCCTTTAGTACAAGAAAAGCTTGATGTTAGAAAAGTTGTCCTTTATGCCAAGAGTTTTGAACCTGTAAAGACACATTTAGTAAGAGCTAATTATGTAAAAAAAATTGAGGTTGAAAAGTGATATTAGAAGAAGAACTAGATAGTTTTAAAGTAAGATACAGTTTTAATGAAGAAGGTATTACTAAAGGATATATTCTTGCAGAAGAAACTATAGATGTAGTAAATATAATAGATGTATTCACAACGGAAGAATATAGAAGAAATGGAGTATCTAGTGAAATATTTAAATATATAATTAATAAGTATAGAGGTAAAAAAGAAAAATTAATGCTTGAAGTGAGAAGTAAAAATATTCCGGCTATTAATTTATATAGAAAATTTAGCTTTAAAGAAATTTATGTAAGAGATAATTATTATAAAGATGATGATGCTCTTATAATGGAGATGATGTTATGAAAGATGTTTATATTTTAGCTATAGAAAGTTCTTGTGATGAAACTAGCGTTAGTATTGTTAAAAATGGATGTGAGGATATTGCAACAGCTACTAATACTCAAATAGATGTACATACTATTTATGGTGGGGTTGTTCCTGAAGTGGCTAGTCGCCTTCATTTAGAAAATATAACTTTAGTTATTGAAGAGTGCTTAAAGAAAGCAAATATGACTGTGGATGAGGTTGATGCAATTGCGGTTACTTATAGTCCAGGACTTTTAGGAAGTTTACTTGTTGGAGTAGAAGCTGCCAAAGCATTAGCACTTTGTTATAATAAGCCTTTAATTAAAGTTAATCATATGATGGGACATATATGCGGTAATAATATTGGGCAAACGCTAGAGTACCCTCTTTTGTCTTTGGTTATAAGTGGTGGGCATACTGATCTTATATATATGAAAGAAGAAGGTAGTTTTGAGTACTTAGGTAGTACACTTGACGATGCAATAGGCGAATGTTTTGATAAGATAGCAAGAATACTTGGAATGCCTTATCCAGGTGGGCCTTCTATTGAAAAGGCAGCTAGAGAAGGTAAAGATGCTTATACTATGCCAAAGCTTTTGGATGATGAAACATATAATTTTAGTTTTAGCGGTATAAAATCACATGTAAATAATATGGTTCATAATGCGCACCAAAGAGGAGAAGAAATTAATAAAAATGACATGGCTCATTCTTTTCAAAACTGTGTTACTGATGCTTTGTTAAGCAAATGCGAAAAAGCTGTTATAAATTTAGGAGTTAAAAACTTTGCTGTTGCAGGTGGTGTTGCTGCTAACAAGTTTATAAGAGGCGCGCTTAATGATATGTGTGAAAGACATGATGTCAAAATGTTTGTGCCTGAGTTTAGATATTGCACTGATAATGCTACTATGATAGGTGCTGCTGCATACATTCTTTACAGGGCTAATAAATTTAGTGATTTTTCAATTAATGCTTCTTCTCACGAAGAACTTGATGTGACAGATTTTAGTAAAAATTAATTGGAGGCTATAAATGGAAAAAATAATGCAATATAAAGAAATACTTAAAAAATATAGAAATGGTGAATTTGGTGATGAAAGCTTACATCTTAATGAAATATTAGAAAAAGCAGGATATCCTAATATTTTAAATGAGATGAGTGATGAAGAACTTGATACATTAGCAAATGAATCTTATGGTATGAGTAAATCATTATATTTAAATCTTAAAAAGAAGAAATCAAACGCTAAAAAGTAGGCTAAGCTTATTGATATTTAGCGTTTTTTGCTGTAAAATCATTTATAGTAGGAGGCTTTTATATGAGTCTAAGAAATATATTTTTAATGACAGTAGTATCTGCATTTTGTTTAATAATTATTACATTTGCTGGTGCTTATTCTTATTTTGTGCCTAAAGTAGTAGGTAAAGGTGAGAGTATTAATGTAGTATCTGGGAAAGTTAATTTAGAAGTTAGTAATGCTCAAGTAATACCTATAAATTCATTAAGACCTATTAATGATAGTAGTGTTGATACAAGTGATGAGGCTTTTAAGACTACATTTACTGTTTCAAGAAGTAATGATAGCAATTTGGATATTTGTTATGGAGTTTTTCTTACAATTGATGGTATAGGTGATAACTTAAAAAGTGAGTATTTTAAATATAGATTTAAGAGTAATAACACTACTATATTTGGAAGTTTCTCACCAAATATAGTAGAGTATGATGAAAATGGGAAAGCAATTATATCTTTAATAGGAAATGAGTATTTTTCTAAAACAGATAATACATCTAAAGAATATGAACTTACACTTTGGCTTTCTTATGATTTGGTTAATAATCAAAGTGAAATATTAATAGGAGAAGAAAGCACTAGAACTTTCAGTGGACATTTAACAGCTTCAGGAAGAAATGGGGTTTGTAATTAAATGTGCCTTAATGTATTGACTAAATTATAGTGTATGAGGAGGAAAATAATGAAAACAGTTGTAATTACAGGAAGTGCTAGAGGGCTAGGCTTTAATATGGCTAGATTCTTTAGAGAATATAACTATAATATTGTTATTAGTGATTTGAAAGAGGAAAGCTTAGTAAAGGCAAAGGACGAGCTAGAAAGAATCAAGTCTAAAGGAAATATTGGTTTTAAAACTTGTGATGTAGCCAAGATAAATGAACTTGAAGATTTAATGAATTATTCAATAAAAGAGTTTGGAACTGTAGATATTTGGATTAATAATGCTGGAGTAAATCAGCCTCAAAAAGCAATTTGGGAGTTAAATGAAAAAGAAATTAATACTATTATTGATGTCGATTTAAAGGGTTGCATTTACGGATCTAAAGTTGCGATGGAATATATGATTAAAAATAAAGTTGGTGCTATTTACAATATAGAAGGATATGGAAGTAATGATGCGCATATGCTTGGGCTTAATATGTATGGAACAAGTAAAAGAGCAGTTACATATTTTACTGAAAGCCTAGCTCAGGAAGCAAAAGAAAGAAACACTAAAGTTATAGTTGGAAAGTTAAGTCCAGGAATTATGATTACGGATTTCACTACTCATTCACTAGGCAGTGACAAAATTGAGCTTTCTGAGAAAACCAAAAAAGTTTACAATATTTTAGGAGATACTCCGGAAACAGTAGCAAAATTTTTGGTAGATAGAATAGTAAGAAATAATAAAAATAATGTTAAAATAAACTGGCTTACTAATAGAAAGGCTTTTGTTAGATTTTTAACAGCTGGATTTAATAAGAGAGATTTTTTTAAGTAAAAATTTTTCCTTAGAAATATAATTGCAAAAGTAGGAAACTCTAAATTATAGTTCCTGTTACTTGTAATTTATTTCTTTTTTTTATATAATACTTATATAATAGGTGAAAGTAATGCAAAAAGGGAAAAATTTTAATATATGGTTCGTTTTGTTAGTTTATTTGGTAATCATAAGTTTATTTGTTTTTATTTTTAGTAAAAATAAAAATGATATAAATGACAATTTTGATGAATACTATTATGTGTATTTTAATACTAATGGAGGAAATGACGATATATCACCACAACAAGTATTAAGTGGAACAGCAGCATTAGAGCCTATAGAAATGCCAACTAGAGAAGGATATAATTTTATAGGATGGTATATGGATTTAGAAAGTGATAAACCATATGATTTTAATACATTAATTTATAGTGATGTTATTCTTTATGCGAAATGGATTGATAAAGAATTAGCTAGTAATATACAAATTGGTTTTGAAACAAATAGTGATGATTTTATAAATACAATAATAATAAAACAAGGAGAAAATGTTGAATTGCCAACACCAGTTAAAAGTGGTTATAGTTTTAGTGGATGGTATAATTCCGATGATAAAATAGAAAAAACAAATATTATATCTTCTGACATAACTGTTACTGCACATTGGGAAAAGATTGATGATGAAAAAACAGTTATGTATACTATTGTTTTTGACAGTAAAGGTGGTAGTAATGTTTTATCTCAATCAATTGAAGAAGGAAAAACAGCTAAAAATCCCGGAACTCCAACAAGAAGTGG
The DNA here is from genome assembly GCA_900321795.1 of uncultured Eubacteriales bacterium. GTDB lineage: Bacteria > Bacillota_I > Bacilli_A > RF39 > UBA660 > RUG727. The sequence continues at coordinate 23,067 of ONXO01000082.1, read as the reverse complement.
CTATACTTTTGTAGGTTGGTATAATGGTTCTGAAAAGTTTGATTTTAACACTCAAATATCAGGTAATATGACAATTGAAGCAAAATGGCAAGAGAATAAAAAAGACAATGTAATAGATACTATCAAAACGTTTTTAGTTACATTTGATAGTAATGGAGGAAGTATAGTATCATCACAGACAGTTGAATCAGGAAAAACTGTAACGAAGCCATCAAATCCAACTAAAACGGGCTATGATTTTTTAGCTTGGTATAATGGAAGCACAGCATTTGATTTTAATACAAAAATAACAAGTAATATAACATTAACAGCTATGTGGAAAAAGAAAGCTTCTAACGAGATTATAACAACTACATATATAGTTACATTTGATAGTAATGGAGGAAGTGCAGTATCATCACAAGTAGTTGAGTCAGGTAACACAGCAATAAGACCAACTAGTCCAACAAGGAGTGGTTATACATTTGCGGGTTGGTATAATGGAAATGCAGCATTTGATTTTAATACAAAGATAACGAGTAATATAACATTAACAGCAAAATGGAATGCGACAAATACTATATCTATGTATACAGTAACATTTAATAGTGATGGAGGAAGTACAGTAGCATCACAGATAGTTGAATCAGGTAAAATGGTGACAAAACCATCAGATCCAACAAAATTTGGCTATGATTTTGTGGGTTGGTATAATGGAAATACAGCATTTAATTTTAATACAAAAATAACAAGTAATATCACATTAACAGCAAAATGGAAGGTATCTAAAAACCTATATTTAGAAAAGAATATTGATTTAATTCCAAATTCTACAAACATTTCTGATATGCAAAAGAATACAGAAAGTTTACAAAATGCAATTAATATTGTAAGTGAAAATGGCGGTGGAAATGTTATAATTCCAAGCGGAACATATTATTTCTCTCAAGGAGGAAGTTCATCAAGAGGTAGTAGATATGTTATCAGGTGTCGTAATAATGTTCATTTAAAAGGCGCAGGAACAAATGAAAATGATACTAATAATTTAACTGTTCTTAAGCCTTATTATGAAGCTGCTAGTGGTAGCCGAGGAAGTTTGGATATGTTTTATTTTAACAATTATGCAGATACTGGTTATAATACCATTGGTAATGTTACAACGTCTACTAAAAGAGATATTGAATATAAAGATATTAACGGACAAACAAAGGAATTAACTGATCAGACTGTATATTTAATAAATGCTGATTTCTCTGATTTCATAATTGATGGTGAGCTAGTTCATGGCGGTACATATACGACTAATGGTAAAGGATTTATGATTAATCTTTTTATGAATTGTGACTGGTATAATATAGTTGTTAAAAATACAGATGGTACTGGATTTGGTATGGACTGTCCGATAAATTCTACTATTACTAATTCTAAAGCTATTAGTTGTGGTAAACTTGCAAAAAGCTCAACTAATGAAGGTGCTTCAGGATTTGGCATTGGTGTAGGATATTCTAATCAAGAGTCAATAACTATTAGTAATAGTGTAGCAATTAATAATAAGAAATTTGGTTTCTTTTTCGAACATCAATCAAGATTTAATAATTATTATCCAGCTACATCTTCTAATAATTATGTAGTAAAAAACTCTGTAGCAGGTGGAAATATGTATGATTTTGGAGGATTGAAAGCTTTTAATGTTAAATATATTAATGTAGAAAGCTTGTCAGGTAGTGATACTTATAATGATAATCACATTAAATCCAGTATAACTTTAAATTCAAACACTTTTCCTATATACTTTTCTATGTATTCTAAAAATATTTTGATAGATAACTCTAATTTTAGTAATTATATTAATGACATTAATTCTACAAGCGTGAATAAATTTTCAACTGAAATCAAATGGGCAATAAATAATGGTATTCTACCGCTTGATATGGCTACGTCTTTCTCGCCGAAAAGCACGGTTAATAGATTTGATGCTATAAGAAGTTTATATAAGTATAAAAAAATGCCTGGAACAATTACTACACTTACTACAATCACAGAGTCTTCAAATGCTCAAAATGAAATTAATAGTATAGGATTTAATGATTTAGGTGGTAGTGAGTATAAATATGAACTTGATTCAATAATATGGGCATATAATAATGGAATTATCACAAAATCATCTAGTTTTAATCCTTCTTCCGATTGTACTAGAGCACAGTTTATGACAACGTTATATAGAATGGCGGGAAGTCCTAATGTTTCTGGAACAGTTCCATTTAGCGATGTCAGTGAGGCTTCTTGGTATTATAAGGCTGTTTTATGGGGTTATAATAAAGGAATTGTTAAAGGAAGCACAAGTTCTTCTTTTAAGCCAAATGATTCGCTTACAAATATGCAATTAGCTATATTCTTGTATAGATATGATAATATGTGATTTTTAATTCATAAGGCTTAGAAAATTTATTATAGAACCTTAAGACTAATTATTATATCTCTCGTTGGTTTAGTGTAAAGTAAAAAAGTAGTGAATATTATAATCAAAGATGGTATAATATTACACATAGAAGAGGTGAATAACTTATGTCTAAATTATCTGAAAAAGAAATACAAGAAAAAATAAGAAAAGTTGATGGTGCAATGGCACAAGAAGGTATGCCTTTAACTAAAGAAATAAAGGAAAAACTTTACAATTGTTTAACTGGTAAATCAACTTATGATATAGAAAGAGAAAAGGTATTAGAAAAGTATAGGAGAATCTATGGACAGTAAATATAAATATACTTACGAAAGAACTGCTGATTATTGTTATAAAGGAACTGATGTTTTAATTAATAAACTTAATATCACAAATGATGAAGATTTATATAGTGCCGAAAGAGAATTAGTTTCTTTTAGATTGTAAACTGTAATATTGCTAAGCAAGATTTATTTTGTTTATGTGAATATATTGATTCTTTTGCAAATAATGTATTTAGTAAACTAAAAAAAGAAAAGTTTTATAAAGACTATGATTATGAAACTACAATAACTAAATTAGTGAAATTATTTTCAGATATAAATGCTTTACACCCTTTCCGTGAAGGCAATGGTAGAAGTCAAAGAACTTTTATAGAATTACTAGCTAAAATAAACGGAATAGATTTAGATCTTACAAACGTTTCTAAAATGGATATGATAGTTGCAAGTCATGAGAGCATTAATGGTGATTATGAAAAGTTATCAGAAATGTTTAAGAATAATAGTAAGAGATTAACAGAAAAAGAAAGATTAGAATATATAGATACATATTGTTTTAGTGATGTAAAAGAAATAATAGTTTAAAAATTATACATGGAGGAAAAAGAGTATGAATAAAAAATTCAAAATTTTAATATCTTTATTTATAACTATTTTAATTTATTTATATTTCTTCGGTTTTAAACGATGTGCTAGTCTAGTTTATAATACTTTAAATTTTCTTAATAATATTTTATTAGACTTTAATGGAACGACTATATTATCTACTATTTTCACTTCAAGAATAACTTATATATTGGTTGGGGGATTCATGAGTTATTTTACTATTAGAAATTTGAACTATATTGGGAAATTTTTATATAAGCTTTTATATTATCCTATAAGTTCTATAATGAATGTATTATCAAATTTTGTGTTTAAAAAATAATTTTTTAGAGTGTATTATTAATTACTTGTAGAAATACAAGTTTTTATATCAAGGAAAGCGTGGAATATGATGATGTACTTTAAAGGGATAATATAAACCAACACGATAAAATGTTGTATGTAGTTCCTATCATCACTTCTCCTCAACTCTAACAAATGGTTTTCTTTATTCTAGTGAGTCAATTTTTAGACTAATCAAATAGTCTTTTTTTCTTTATGCATTAATATACTTAAATGGTGAATGCAATGAATGGCATAAATGGACTAAGTAGTAATGAAGTAATTACATCCAGAAAAGATAATGGTACTAATGAAATAACTCATTATAAGAGAAATACAATACTATCTTTGATAATTGAATCATTAAATGATCCAATTATCAAGATTCTATTAGTTGCTTTAGGTGTTAAGATTTTATTCTTTTTAAACGATAGTGATGTATATGAAACTATAGGTATAATTGTTGCTATTATTTTAGCAACAGTTATTAGTAGTTTAAGTGAATATGGATCAGAAAAAGCTTTTGAAAAGTTATCAAGTACAACTGATAAAATAGATATTAAAGTTATAAGGGATTCTAAGCTTGTATTAATCCCAATCGAGGAAGTTGTAGTAGGGGATTATATATTCTTAGAAAGTGGAGATAAAGTTCCGGCTGATGGAATCATTTATAAAGAATCAATTGCAGTAGATGAAAGTATGCTTACTGGAGAAACTAAAGAGCAGTATAAATATGCTAAAGATTCTGTTTATAGGGGAAGCACTGTTGTAAGTGGAAGTGCTGTTATGAAAACTATGCTTGTAGGTAATAACACTTTTTATGGAAAAATAGCTAAAGATGTTCAAGAAAAAGCTCCTGAAAGTCCGCTTAAAAATCGTTTAAGAGTGCTTGCTCAGTTTATAAGTAAGATTGGCTATATATGTGCTGGTTTAGTAATGATTTCTTATTTGTTTAGTACTATTGTTTTAAAAAATAACTTTAATTTAAATAAAATATGGGAAGTAGTTAGTGATTTTAAAGAGTTGGCACCACATCTTTTGTATGCTTTAACACTAGGTGTGACTATAATAGTTGTTGCTGTTCCTGAAGGGTTACCTATGATGATTACTTTGGTTTTATCGTCAAATATGAAAAGGCTTGTTAAAAACAATGTATTAGTTAGGAAACTGGTGGGTATTGAAAGTTCTGGTTCATTAAACATTTTATTCAGTGATAAAACAGGCACTATTACTAAGGGTAAGCTAGAGGTAAATAGCTTTGTAGACTATAATAGTAATGAATATAAAAGTATTAAAGATATTAATGGTAAATTAAATGAGTTAGTATTACTTAGTTTGCTTTATAATAATTCATCTAGTTATTCTCAAGGAGAAATAATTGGTGGAAATACTACTGACCGAGCTGCTTTAAAGTTTGTTGGAAATATTGAAAAAAGCAAATATAATGTAATTAAAAAAGAAGAGTTTAATAGTAAAGTCAAGTATTCATCGGTAACACTTGATTATGAAAAGGGATTAACTTTTTATAAAGGTGCATATGAGCTAATCGTTAGTAAGTGTTCTTACTTTTACAAAACTGATGGTTCAAGGAGTTTAATTAAATCTAAGAATGAACTTAAAGAAAGAGCGGATGTTTATACCAAAAATGGGTTTAGAGTATTAGCTTTAGCAACTTCTAGTAGTGGTTTTGATAATTTATCATTTGTAGGTTTTATTCTTATTAAAGATGAAGTTAGACCTGAAGCAGTTGAAGGAATTAAACTAGCTATGGATGCGGGTGTGCAAACGGTTATGATTACTGGAGATAATGCTTTAACGGCTAAATCTATTGCTAAGGAAGTAGGTCTTATTAACAGTGAAGAAGATATAGTTTTAACAAGTGATGAGTTAAGTAAGTTAAATGATGAAGAAGTAAAGAAACTGCTTTCAAAGATAAGAGTTGTTGCAAGGAGTCTTCCAGAAGATAAAAAAAGATTAGTTGCTTTATCACAAGAAAAAGGACTTGTAGTTGGAATGACTGGGGATGGGGTAAATGATGCTCCAGCTTTAAAAAGAGCAGATGTTGGCTTTGCAATGGGAAGCGGTACTGAAGTTGCTAAAGAAGTAAGCGATATAATTATCTTAGATGATAACTTTCTTAGTATAGCTAAAACTATTTTATTTGGAAGAACAATTTTTAAAAGCATAAGAAAGTTTATAATATTTCAATTAACTGTTAATATTACTGCTGTTTCTCTTTCGGTAATTGGACCATTGTTCGGTATAATCGCACCTGTTACTGTCGTGCAGATGCTTTGGATAAACATGATTATGGATACTCTTGCTGGTGTTGCTTATGCGTTTGAACCACCACTTAAAGAATATATGAGCGAGCCACCTAAAAAAAGAGATGAAAAAATTATGAATTCATATATGATTAATGAAATATTAATTACAGGAACATATATGAGTGTTTTGTGTATGTTTTTCTTAAAGAGTAATACTATTAAAAGTCTCTATAGAATAGGTGAAGCAGATAAGTATCTAATGACTGCCTTTTTTGGACTGTTTATCTTCATGAGTGTATTTAATGCTTTTAATGCTAGAAGTTATAGAATAAATGTCTTTGCTAATGTTACTAAAAATAAAGTGTTTTTATTTGTTATTAGTTTAATTATTATAATACAGCTTCTTATGATATATTTTGGCGGAAGTATATTTAGAACTACTGGCCTTACTTTCTTTGAACTTGATGTTACTTTACTTCTTGCATTTAGTGTTATACCTTTTGATATAATGAGAAAGATTATACTAAAGAAACTTAAAAAGCCAAATAGATTATAAATAAAACTCCTAAAGGTATTCCTTTAAGAGTTTTATTTGTTTTTCTCCAAACTTAAGTAAATCATTTGCTAATTCTATAGCGTTATCTTTAGCTTCTTTTTTAAAATCTTTTATCTTAGCTTCAATATCTATATTCCCCATATTAAAACCTCTGATAAGTATGGAAGCTATTTTAGAATCACTATTATCTTTTCCCACTTCCATAGACATAGCAACATTACCAGTTAAGTTCGCTAATATCTTACTAGAAGGAGTTTCTATTTTTTCTTTTTTCATTAGCTTTTTGCATTTTTTATATAATTCATCATACTTTTGCATTTCTTCTTCAAGTAAAAACTTAATTTTGTTATCTTTTTCTTTAATTAATGATAATAATTTCTTAGAACTTTTTTTACCCATTTCAGTATTATGGTATATAAATGTTAATAATTCTTCTGTTTCACTCATATCAAATCACCTGTTTATATTATTTACAAATCAGTTTAATTTATACTATAATAAAATTGGTGATTAAAATGAAAAGTTTATTTAGAAAATTTTACCAATATTTATATTTACTATTCTTATTTTTAACTTTTGTAGAAACAATTATCTTTTTACTTAATGAAGCTAATTATTATGGACTTTTCTATTTAATAATCAATTTTGTTTTATGTTATTTTTTGAAAGATATTTATAAAAGTATTAATAGAGAAAGAATTGTTAAAAATATAATAGTTATATTACTTGGGTTATTTAGTTCATTTATACTATATTTGTTATTAACTAGTTTATTTACCTTTACTGATTATTCTAAAGATTTTATCCAAAATACATTTATAATTATGAAAGTATTAAAACCTATTATGTATTTATTTATAGCTGGAATGAGTTATTTGGAATATAAAACTTGTATTTTTAATTAGTTTATTATAAAATTAATTTGAGGAGTGAGATAATGAAGAAGTTTTTGAGTAAGTATAAGATGCCTATTATTGTAATTGTACTGATTGGGTTATTTGTACTTTTATCTGTTTTACTAAAGAATGTTGATTTTTCAGGAGGTTATTCTGATGAAGTTAATGCTTGGATAGAAGCAACTAAAAAAGATGAATATGTTGTTACCGTTTTAGGTCAAACTTTTTGCCCTCATTGTATAGATTATAAGCCTGTTATGGAAGAACTAAAAGAAGAATATGGATTTAATTTATACTGGTTTGAGATTAATGAAATGGAAATGAAAGATTATAATGGTTTAGTTAAAACTTACAAATTACCTAGTTATACTGAAAGTACACCTTATACAGTTATTACTAAAAATGGTAAAGTTATAACTGATGTTCAAAGTGCATTGAGTAAAGAATCTTTACTTGAGTTCTTAACTAATGCAGGTGTAATAAAGGAAAGTTAATCTTTGATTAGCTTTTTCTTTTAGGGGTATATATGAAAAAGAAAGTATTATTGATTATATTAGTTTGTCTGGTTATCGTTTTATTTGTTCATTATAAGACCGGTGATTATACTATTAAATATAAAGTAGAAGAATATGAAGTAACTGAAAGTTTTAATGGAAAAGAAGTGCATTTTATTATAACTTTAGGAGATAAAACTTATGACTATCTATATTTTCATAAGAGATTTTTTGATAGGAAGAGAGTTACTATAATAGATAGTGAAGAAGTTAATGATTATTTATGTTTAACACCTAGTATTAAAGGTTTAGAAGGTTATACTATATGTAGTAGTGGTGAAGAAGCATTAACTAAAGAAGTAATAGAAAACAGTTTGATTTATGAAGAAAGTGATAAAGACTTTGAGTTTAATAGTTTATCTGAAGATGAATATATGCTTATATGGAAATATGATGGTTTTTATTTTTTAAATGATAAAGAAATGAAAAGTATTAACTTATTTAATAGTGAAAGATATTCTAATGATTTAATGTATAAAATAGATAATTACATAGTGTTTCCTAAATATGAAAATAATTACTTATTTAACACTTTTATTATTTTAGACATGACTAGTGGAAAGTATAAGGAAGTAGAGACTAAATATAGTATAAACTATGATAGTTATTATGCAGGTAATAAAAAAAACTCGCTTTATTTATTTGATAATAAGAATGAGAACTTATATGAAATAAATTATAAAAAGAACAAAGTGGAATTAATAGGAAGTAGTATTCGTGGGTTTATTAAATATGAAAATGGTAAAGAAAAAAATGCTAAATTAGAAGAATATACTAAAGATAAAATAACTTACTTTAATACAAATAAGGAATCTGTTAAAGTAAATAATAATGTAATGATTTATAATGATTTTAATTTAAAGTTTAGTAATTTTGATATTAATGTTATTGATGTTATTGAAGATAAAGTGTTTTTTGTTTACAAAGATAATGTTTATAAATATGAAAAGGGTATAACTAATTTAGTGTGTCATTACTTTGAACTTAATTTTAATAGTGAAGGGAAGATATTTGTTTTTAATAAATAGCAAATCTTTCTTTTTTTCATATAATATTCTAGGTGAATGAAATGGATGGATTTAGAAAAGTAATGGATACTGAATATTATACATATTATACTGTAGAAAAAGGCGATACATTATTTAGCATTAGTAAAAGATTTAATGTTAATCCTAAACTTGTATCTGAATTAAATGGTTTAAAAGCTGAAGAGTACATTTATCCTAATCAAACATTGATTATTCCAAAGAAAGGAATACAATACTATATTACTAAAGATGATGATACTCTTAAACTAGTAGCTGGTATATTTGGCACGACTGAAAATAAGTTAACTGATCAAAATAAGACTATTTATCTATTGCCAGGTCAAATGATTTTCTTAAGAGAAGAGTAAGTTCTTGTAATTTACTTCTTTTTTTTATATAATATTTATAGAATAGGAGAGGGTAATACATGATAATTAAAAAACCATATGCTTTTTTAATTAAACATTTCAAATTAATACATTTATTACTTTCTTTCTTAATAATATTTTTAATAATTAAAACTAGGAGCATTTACTTATTCTTTAACGCTTATGCAAACGAAGGCTACTATACTTATATTGAAAACATAGCTAGTTCTTATGTAAGTAGTAATATGTTTTTATTTGTTGTTTTTATATTAATGCTTACAGCTTTTGTTTATTTATTAATGAGATGGAAAAAGAAAAATAGGAAGTTTTATATATTTATATTTATTTTCTATATTATTTTGCTTGTTAGCTTTTTGCTTTTTTATAATGTTTTTAATAATTTGGTAGCAAACCCTTTGGATACGCGAACAATTCGTGCTTATAGAGATATTGCTTTACTTATATATTTGCCTCAATTTATAATTGCACTGCTTTGTTTAGTAAGAGCTTCTGGCTTTAATATTAAACAATTTGATTTCAAGAAAGATTTAGTTGAGCTTGATATTGCAGAGGAAGATCAAGAAGAAATTGAAGTTACTTTAGGATCAAATACATATAAAGTTAAAAGATGGTTTAGGAAAAGTTACAGAGAATTTATAAATTATACTAAAGAGTACAAGTATTTCTTCTGGCTATCTATTGGAGTTATAATAGTTTTAATAGGTGGAATTGTTTACTTTAGTAGAGATAGAAATGTTAAAACATATAATGAGAGCGAGTATTATAATGTTAATGGAATTAAATTCAAAGTTGTAGAATCTTATATAAGTGATATTGATTATAAAGGGAATGTTATTTTAAAGGATAAAAACTATATAATAGTAAAATTATCTATGGAAAACACTAACAAAGCAAAATCTACTTTAGATACTGATATTTTAAGATTAAGAATTAATGATGAAGATTATAAGCCAATCTATAGTGCTAGTGAGTATTTTAGAGATCTAGGTGAAGCTTATTATAAAAATAATTTATATAATGGCGAAATATATGAATATTTATTAATTTATGAAGTTCCTAAAGAAGTTGAATATGCTAATACAAGATTTAGAATGGTTAATAGCATTACTAATAATTCTTCTACTTATAAGGATGTTAAATTAAACCTAAAGGAATATTTTAATAAAGATGAATCGGCTATGTATAATCTAAAAGAGCCTATTGGGTTTGATAATACTACATTAAAGTCTGGTGACATTATTGTAGAAGATTTTGAGATAGGAAATAGTTTTACTGAAGAGTACACTTATTGCACTAGCACTTGTTATCTGGGTAAAAAAGTTATACAACCTACTTTAGTTGGTAAGGGCGAAAAAACTATTTTAAAGTTGAATATAAGTTCTTCAGTAGATAAGGATTTATATGTAAGTAAGTTTATAAGTTCTAATAGTAATTTTGTTAATTTTTTTGGTAGTGTTGAATATATTTATAATGGTAAAGAAAGAAAATCTAGTTTTAATACTATTTCTTTAGAAAATATAGATACTAAAAATGTTTATATTGAAGTAGATAATAATGTTAAAAATGCTACTGATTTAAGATTAGTTATAACTATTAGAAATCAAAAATTTTTAATAAAATTGTCAAAATAATTGATTTTATATTTGCATTATTGGTAATATTTGATATAATATTACTTGCAAATGGACCTATAGCCAAGTGGTAAGGCGTGGGACTGCAACTCCCTGATCGTTGGTTCAAATCCGACTAGGTCCTCCAAATTTGTATAAAACAAAAGGGGAACATTCAGTTTTGTTATGTTGAATGTTTGCCCTAGTATATTAAGATAGACGCTTAATTCATGTTGTGTGAATTAAGTGTCATTTTTTTATTATTGACATTGTCAATTTATGGTAGTATTATAATAAGTGTTGAGTAGTCAACAAGGAGAATTAGATATGAAAAGTGATAATAAGTTTATAATTTTATTCGGATCTATTAAAAAGAAAATTTACAAACTTTTAAATGAAGAAGTAAAAAAGTATGATTTATCTATTATGGAAGCAACATATTTAATGATAATTAATTCTAATAAAAATGGAATTAGTTTCAAAGATTTAACTAAAGAAGCTGATTGTGATAAGGGAATGACTACTAAGGTAATAGCATCTCTTAAAAATAGAGATTTGGTTTATTTTAATGAAAACTTATATTATGTTACTGATGAAGGTAAAGCTATGAGTTTAAAATTAAATAACATATTAGTAAGATATAAGAATAGACTTATTAATATGGTGGGTAGTAAAGATGATTTAGAAAACTTTTACTACAATTTAGAGCAGTTTAATAATATGCTAGAGGAGGAAATTTAATGTTAGAACTTAAGGGGATTAAGAAAAGTTATAAAACTGGCGATTTTGTACAAGATGCACTTAAAGGGATAGACTTAAAATTTGAAAATAATTCATTTGTTAGTATTTTAGGTTCGAGTGGTTCTGGTAAAACTACTCTTTTAAATATTATTGGCGGGCTTGATAGATACGATAAAGGTGATTTAATAATCAATAATAAAAGCACTAAAAAGTTCACTGATACAGAATGGGATGCTTATAGAAATAACTGTATTGGTTTTATATTTCAAAGTTATAATTTAATAACTCATTTATCTGTACTACAAAACATCGAGCTATCTCTTACTTTAAGCGGTGTTAGTGAAAGGATAAGAAAGAAAAAAGCTTTAGAAGCTTTAGAGAAAGTTGGTTTAAAAGATCATGCTCATAAAAGACCTAATCAGTTAAGTGGAGGTCAAATGCAAAGAGTAGCTATAGCCAGAGCTTTAGTAAATGATCCACAGGTTATACTAGCTGATGAACCAACAGGTGCTTTGGATACAAAAACATCTAGACAAATAATGGAGTTAATAAAGGAAATAAGTAAAGAGAAGTTAGTAATAATGGTTACTCATAATCCAGAACTTGCTAATGATTATTCAAACAGGATAATCGAGCTTAAAGACGGAGAAGTAATAAGTGATTCTTGTCCAGTTAAAGATGAAGAAAGTGATTCAAATATTAAAATAAAGAAAACTAAAATGAGTTTTTTTACTGCGCTTAAATTAAGTTTTAATAATATAAGAACTAAGAAAGGTAGAACTTTCTTAACAGCTTTTGCATCTTCTATAGGCATTATAGGTATATGTTTAATACTTTCTTTAAGTAATGGTATGGATATTCAAATTAATAAATATGAAAGGAATACACTATCTAATTTTCCTGTTATGATATCTGCTTCTACATTTAATATGAGCGAAGAACAGATGAAAACTTTAAATGAAACATTAACTGGTTTACAAAGTGAATATCCAAAAGAAAAAGTGATATATCCTTATTCACTTGATTTAAAAACACTTTTACATACTAATAATATAGATAAAAATTTTATTAATTATGTGGAAAAGATTAATCCTGAACTTATAAATGGCATCAGTTATGCAAGAGCTACTAATTTAAATTTACTTGTTAAAGTAAATGGTGAAGTTAAAAATGTAAGTGCTAGTGAATTAGCTATGAGTATAGTACCTAAAGAACTTGATGATACATCATTTATAAATGAAGCATTTGATATTTTAGAAGGGCGAGAAGCTAAAGAATATAATGAATTAATGCTAGTAGTGGATTCTAAAAACAGGGTGAGTTCTTCAATTTTAGAATTATTGGGAGTAGATGCTTCAAGAGAAGAGGTTAAGTTTGAAGAGTTAATAGGTAAAGAAATTAAACTTGTTTTAAATAATGATTATTATGTTAACTTTATGGATAGATATTTGCCAAAAAGTGATTTTACTGCTGTTTATGAAAATGATAATAACATAGTGTTAAATATAGTAGGAATTGCTAGGGGTAAAGAAGATAATTATTTAGGAGAAATAGCAACTAATGTTTCAGGTGGAGAAAGCAATACTTCTGGAATGGGAAGCATGATTAACACTACTCTTGGTAATATTCTATATAGTGATAAATTAGTAAAAAAAGTTATTGATATTAATAGTCAAAGCGATATTGTCAAGGCTCAGAAAAATAGTGATTATAATGTTATGACAGGTGGAGCTTTAACTGAAGAAACTAAAGAAAATTTACTGAGATTTTTTGGTAGTGAAGACTATCCTTATGTAATAAACATTTATCCTAAAGATTTTGCTAGTAAAGATACAATATTAGAATACTTAGATAAATATAATGAAGGTAAAACTGATGAAGATAAAATAGTTTATAATGATTTAGCTAGTACAATTTCTAGTTTATCTGCTAATATAATGGATGCAGTTACTATTGTTCTTATAGCTTTTTCAGCAGTTAGTTTAGTGGTAAGCTCTATAATGATTGGCATTATTACTTATACTAGTGTTCTTGAAAGAACGAAAGAAATAGGGGTTTTAAGAGCCCTTGGAGCAAGAAAAAAAGATGTTTCTCGCGTGTTTAATGCTGAGACATTTATTATTGGAGTAGGAAGTGGACTTCTTGGAATACTTATTGCTAGACTTATGTTAATACCAATAAATGCTATTTTATATAGTTTAGTTGATATAAAAGGTGTAGCAGTACTAGATCCATTTGATGCATTGAAGTTAATAATTGTGAGCACTACTCTTACGCTTATAGGTGGGGCTATACCAGCAAAGGTTGCTTCTAAGAAAGATCCAGTTATAGCCCTTAGAACTGAATAGTGAGGTTAAATATGTACAAAATATTTATTTATATAGCTTTATTCTTTATATTTGCTTTTATTGGATGGATAATCGAGGTTATTAATTCTCTTATTGTTGATAAAAAGTTCGTTAATAGAGGCTTTCTAATCGGTCCAGTCGTGCCTATCTATGGCTTTGGAGGAATAGCTATTACATTGTTTTTAAGTAGATATAGTGATGAACCTATTACGTTATTTTGTATGGCAACTATAATATGCAGTATACTTGAATATTTTACAAGCTATTTTATGGAAAAGATTTTTAATACTAGATGGTGGGATTATAGTAATAAAAAATTTAACTTAAATGGAAGAATATGTCTTCGAAATCTAGCAGCTTTTGGTTTGATGGGATTAGTTATGGTGAAATATGCAGTTCCGTTTATAATTAATATCTTAGAAAAGATAGATCCAGTACTTTTGAAAACTATAGTTAGTATACTTTTAGTAATTATTATGGTGGATTTATGTATATCTACTAAGATAATTTATAATGTAAAAACAGCAACTTTAACAATTAAAGATTCTACTGAAGAGATAAGTGCTAAAGTTAAAGAAGTACTTATGAAAAAAGGTGTGTTTACTAGAAGAGTAGCTCACGCATTTCCTGATTTTAGAATTAATACAAGCTTCTTTAAAAGAGTAGATAAGATGAAATAAACAACGATGAGTACCTTTATTTTTTCATATTTTAACTTTTTAATAATATACTTTTATTAGTAGTCATTCATAAATTATGGAGGTTCTTAATGTTAGAACTAGAATATAAAAAGGATAGTGTTTTAAAAGAGGTGTTTGATAATTCTAAAGGTAAAACTAATAACGAGATTACTAAAATACTTATAGAAAAATTAGAAGATTCTATGAAAGTGGCCTTGGATTTGCAAGATGAAGAACTGTTTAATTTAAATGATAAAGAATTTATAAAAAGAATAGAAGCTTTTTATGGACAAATACCAATTGAAATATATATGATAAATGAAAATACATATGAAGTTAATATAGATAGAATAAAATCTGTATATTTAAAAAAACACTTAGATAAACAGAAATTAAGAAAAGACTTAAAAGAATATCTTTCTGCTATGAATAAAGAAGTAAGAGAATTTGTTGCTTTTTATAATGAAATAAGCTCAATACTTGATGAAGAATGTGCTTATACTTATAATAAAAGATCCTAGGTCTTTTATTTTCTTAACTTTAATTGTTTAGTACTTAATATTTTAGTGAAAAGAATAATTGTTCTTGAAAAACACGAATATGATTATTATAATAAGAATAAGTGGAGGCGATTATATGCATAAACTATATATAGACTTTGATGGGGTCATACTTGATACAATAACAGTACTTTATGAAGAGGCCGATAGGCAGGAATATGATAGAAGTGATCCTGAGTTTTATAAGAACTTTAATTTTAAATGTATTCTAAAAGATAAATATATTATTAACGATAGTATTAATTGTATACAAAAACTTATTGATTCAAATAAATTTGATGTAAATATACTAACACATTGTAACTCTATTAAAGAAGGTGCAGATAAAGTAAGATATATTAGAAAATTCTTTAAAGACATGACAGTGATTATATGCCCAAAGGAAATATCAAAAACTAAAATGGTACATACTAAAGATGCTATTTTGGTTGATGACTATGCTGGTAATTTAAGAGAATGGGAAAGTGAAGGCGGAATACCTGTAAGATTTTCAACTAAATTAAATGGCAAAGGATTTAAAGTAATAGATAGATTAGATCAGTTATTAGAAATGTTTTAAAAGGATGTGCAAAAATTGATAGCAAGTGTTTTAATAGAGTATTCATCTAAAGCTATAGATAAAACTTTTGACTACTTAGTTCCTGAAGAGCTAAAGAATGATATAAAGCCTGGGCAAAAGGTATTAGTCTCTTTTGGAAGTAAAGAAGTAGAAGGTTTTGTTATGTCTATAAATAATAATATTGATAATACTATAGATTATAAAGAAATAAAGGAAATTGTTGAAAAGACATTTTGTTTAAATGATGAACTTTTAGAACTTGGAAAGTGGATTAAAGATAAGACTTTGTCAACTTTAATATCTTGCTATCAATCAATGTTTCCTAAAGCCTTAAAAGCGTCGAGTAAAACTAATATGAAAATTAAAACTAAGGTAGTATGCTATTTAAATAAAGAAATAGATGTGGATAACTATAAAATTATTCATAAAAGAAGTACTAAAGAAATAGAGATTATTAACAAGTTAATAGATGAAAAAGAAATAGATAGAAGTCTTATTAATTCAGCTTCACTTAGAAATTTAATACTAAATAATGTTGTATTATTAAAAGAAGTAGAAGTAAATAGAAATATAAACTTTTTAGATGAAGAAACCAAAGATATAAAGCTTACTAAAGAGCAAGAAAAGGCTTATAATGAAATATTAACTAGTGAAAACAAAAATATTTTACTTCATGGAGTAACCGGGAGTGGTAAAACTGAAGTATATATTAAACTTATTAAAGAGATGTTATCTAAAGGTAAAACAGCTATTATGCTCGTGCCTGAAATAAGTTTAACACCTCAGATAGTAGGAAGATTTAAAAGTGAGTTTGGGCCTAAGGTAGCAGTTTTACATAGTAGTTTATCTGATGGTGAAAGATTTGATGAATATAGAAGAATAGTCAAAGATGAAGTGTCTATTGTAGTAGGTGCTAGAAGTGCAGTGTTCGCACCTCTTAAAAATATAGGAATTATTATAATTGATGAGTGTGGTTCTAGTTCATTTAAGCAAGATGTTAATCCTAAGTATAATGCTATAGATGTAGCAATTGAAAGAGGTAAAAAACATAATGCAATAGTTTTAATGGGAAGTGCAACACCGTTACTTGAACAATACGCACGTGCCCAAAAAGGAGTATATAAGTTAGTAACATTATCTTCTCGTATAAGTAATAACTTACCTAAAATAAACATTGTTGATATGAATGAAGAAGTTAAAAGAAGAAACTTTGTATTAAGTAATGAACTTAAAGTAAAATTAGCTAGTACAATAAATAATGGTAAGCAAGCAATAATCTTGCTTAATAGAAGAGGATTTTCTACGTACATGAGTTGTTCTTCGTGTGGTTATGTTTGGAAATGCCCAAACTGTGATATATCTCTTATATATCATAAAAGCTCTGATAACTTAAGATGCCATTACTGTGGTTATTCAACTAAAATGACTAATATGTGTCCTTCTTGCCATGAAGAAGCGATAAATGACTTAGGAATGGGTACTGAAAAATTAGAAAGTATAATAGCTAAGGAGTTTCCAGGTGCAAGAATAGTAAGAATGGATTTGGATACTACAAGTACTAAAGGGGCTCATCAAAGGATAATTGAATCTTTTAAAAATCATGAATATGATATTTTAATTGGAACACAGATGATAAGCAAAGGTCTTAATTTTAAAGATGTAACTTTAGTTGGCGTTATTAATGCTGATGCTTCACTTAACATTCCTGATTTTAGAAGTGGTGAAAGGACATTTGAACTTTTAATGCAAACAGCAGGAAGAAGTGCAAGATATGATTTACCGGGAGAAGTTATAATTCAAACATATAATAAAGACAATTATGTTCTTGATTCGTTAAAAAAACATGATTATTTAGACTTTTATACTAAAGAAATGAAAATAAGGAAGACACTTAAATATCCACCTTATTATTACTTAGTATCAATTAAAATAATAAGCTCGGTGTATGAAGTAGCAAGAGACGAGGCAGGTAAAATAAAAAGAAACTTAGATAGAAAATTATCAGAAAACTTTATAATTTTAGGTCCTTCTACCGCCAGTGTTTTTAAACTTAAAAATAAGTATTACTTTCAAATAATAATTAAATATAGAAAAGAAGAAAACTTATTTGAAGTATTAAACGAAATAAATGATATTTATATAACTGATAAAGTCAAAGTAGATATTAATATTAATCCTCTTAATCTAATATAGGAGTTTTAGGATATGTTGATAAAGGAAATACAGAGGTAATAGCTGAATATATCAGCAAGATTACAGGTGCTGATATGTTTAAAGTAGAAAGAAAAATACCTTATGCTAAAGATTATATGACTTGCATAGAAGAAGCTAAAGAAGAAGCACAAAGAGGTGAAAGACCTGAGCTTATTAAATATGTATAGAAGAGTATGATACTATTTACATAGGTTCTCCAATATATTGGGGTACTATGCCACAACCTATGTTTACACAGCTTGAAAGACTTAACTGGAATGGCAAGACAGTAAGAGTGTTTACTACTCATGAAGGTTCAGGACTAGCTAGTGTTGTAAGAGATGTAAAAAGCATATGTAAAGGAGCAAATATACTTGACAATAGCTTAGCTATATATGGACATGAAGTTAAAAATGTAAGAAGTAAAGTAGAAAACTGGGTAAAAGAATTATAACTTGAAAAGAAGTGAATGTTATGAGTAAAATAAAAGAATTGATAAATGATAAAGAAAGTATTCTAGTATTTGATGTTGATGGAGTACTTGCTGTTATGGAGTTTGGTTCACGTTTTCATTTTATGCCTGATGAAGAATGGAATGAAACTTTAGAAAGTGATATTAATGTTTACACAGAAGATAAAGTGTCTAGTAAAATGCAAGCTTTTTTATCTGATAGAGATATGAATAATATATATGTAATAACTAAAATAAGTGATAAAAATGAATCTAATCATAAGATTAAATATGCAAGCAAATATTATAATATACCTGAAGAGAATATTTATTTTGTTAGAGAAGATTTAGAAAAAGCAGATAAGTTACTTGAGATAAAGAAGAGAAATAATAATGTCGCTGATGAAAAGATTATTATGATAGATGATACAGTCGATATATTAAATGATGTAATGAAAAAAACTAACTTTTCTACTGCACATATAAGTTCTTTTCTGGATATATAGGTGTCTTAATGCTAATTAAAAAACTGATTGATATCAGTTTTTTTGTGCAAAAAAGTGTTTGCTATTATAGTGAGCATTTGATATAATAATTTTAAGGAAGTGAGGGTGTCTATGGAAAGAATAATACTACATATAGATGTTAATAGTGCATTTCTTTCTTGGTCAGCCCTTAAGCTTTTGCATGATGGTTACAAGAAAGATATAAGAAATGAAGTAGCCGTTATAGCAGGTGATCCTTCTAAAAGACATGGGGTAATAGTTGCGGCTTCTATTCCTGCTAAAAAACTTGGTATAAAGCCACCGACCAATTTGTATGAAGCAAGAAAGATTTGTGAAAATATTATAGTTGTTAAACCGGATAGAGAGTTTTATGTTTTATGTTCTAAGAAGTTAATATCTTTTCTTAAAAGAATCTTTACTAGAGTTGAGCAGTTTTCTATAGATGAATGTTTTGTTGATTATACTGATGTAAAAAGTAAATATGGTGATGAAATAGCTTTTGCATATAGACTTAAAGATGAGATATACAAGCGTTTTGGGTTCACTGTTAATGTAGGTATAGGTAATAATAAACTATGCGCTAAAATGGCAAGTGATTTTGAAAAGCCCAATAAAGTTCATACTTTGTATTTGTCGGAGTTTAAAGAAAAGATGTTTAATAAAGATGTATCTGAACTTTTTATGGCTGGAAAAGCCTCATGTGTTAAACTCAGAAGTATGGGAATAAATACTATAGGCGAGCTTGCACTAGCTGACGAAAATATTCTAATAACTAAAATGAAATCTATGGGAAAAATGCTTAAAGAATATGCAAACGGAATAGACGAAAGTGAAGTGAATACAGAAAGTTATGATGAAAGAAAGAGTATAGGTTTTTCTAGAACACTTGCAGAAAGCTCAGATAACAAAGCTGAAATATTTAAGTATTTATTTAATTTTAGTAAAGATATATCAAGTAAATTAAAAGAAAAAAAACTATATGCAAGTACTTTAACTGTAACTATAAGGAATGATGCATTCAAAACAGTAAATCATCAAAAAAAATTAATAAATAGTATTTATAAAGAAGATGATATTTATGAGAATGCAAAAGAGCTATTTAATAAACTTTGGGATACTAATCCAGTTAGACTAATTGGTTTATCAGCATCTGATTTAAGTGAATACAATAATTATCAATTATCTTTATTTGAAGAAAATGAAGAAGTAAAAAAACAGCAAGAAGTAGATGATTTAATAAATAGTATTAATAAGAAAATTGGTAAAAATATTATATACAAAGGGAATAAAAAAAAGTTAGTATAATATATTTAACTAGGAGGTTTAAAATGCTTGTTAATTTATTGATTGCAGTAATTTTAGGTGCTTTATCTGGATGGACAGCCGGCAAAATAATGAAATCTGATGGAGATTTAGTAAGAAATATTATTCTAGGTGTAGTAGGTGGATTTGTCGGAGACTTAATATTTGATTTACTAGGAATATCATTTGCTGGATACTTTGGAACAGTATTAGTTTCAGTAGTAGGAGCTTGCTTAGTAATATTTGTAGTAAGTAAAATATGTAAATAAAACTAACTCAAATTGGGTTAGTTTTCACTTGCTATAAAAGAGCCAGTTAATTCTGACTCTTATTTAAATATCTAATATTTATATCAACTGTTCCATTTATTCCATTAACTTTACCATCTTGGCATATTTGCCAGTATTCAAAGTTTCCTTTGTAAGATGTTTCATCGTTATAATGTGCAAGCCAAATAGGGTAACCCGTTTCCATCCAAACTCTTTCTAAATAATTCTTACTGCCATATAAATAAGTTTTATAACCATTCTTATTTATAGTATCCATAAATCCTTTAGCTAAATCAGTTAAATGGTAAAAACTTAATTTGTAATCATTATAATAAGGCCAATCTTCCCAGTCGAAAAATACACCTAAACTGACATCATAGTCTTTAATATTATCAAGAACCCAGTTAGCTTCTTCAATGGCTTTATCTTTAGAAAAGGCATATGAAAAATAATAAACACCTGCAGGAATATTATTTTCATTGGCTAGTTTAATATTTCTTTCAAACTTGCTATCCATAAATCTTTCACCATAGGTCCCTTCGGAAGAGCCTATTCTCATTATTACAAATTCTACACCAGCTTCTTTTAAAGCTGCATAATCTATGTCTCCTTGCCATCTGGAAACATCTATTCCAATCTGTGTATCTTCTGTCTTAAATTTTTTAATAACATCTTCAAAATAAGTGTATTCTTCTTTGTAATTACTATTAGATTCTCCTGAAGCACTTGGCTCATACACATAAAGATTAAACTTTTGCTCAGTAGTGTTTCCACTAGAATCTGTGGCTTTAAAAACAAGTGGGTAAGTACCTTTTACATTAGTATCATACTCTCCAACAATCTCACAAGCAGGGTTGTCATCATAATTATCAGCACACATTATTTTATCTAAGAGATTGTCTTTACTTCCAACTGAAATACTATAACTATTGCCAAGCCAAATTAAAGGAGGCACAGTGTCTTCTACTATAATCTTATAACTGGTCCTTATCTTTTTATCATCTTTTTTAATATTAAACCATATTTCTTTTTCACCAATGCTAGTGGTATCTATTTCATAGTCTTCTTCTAATTCATAATCAATACTATCTATAAAATCAGAAACTTTAACAATACTTAAAAATTCAGCTTTTCTTTCTTTTTTAAGAACTATATTTAAATTCTTAATATCTTCTATAATTATTTTTTCTTTCTTATTGTTTATGAATAATATAGTGCATATAACTATATTTATAACCAAAACAATAGATAAACCTATAATCCATTTTACTTCTTTTTTCATATTTTACTCCTTATAATAAATTATATCATTTTTTATTGGTAATATAAATATAATTAATTATGAAAACAATAATACATGATTTATTAGATAGTGATTTAAAAAGATTTGTCTTTAATAAAGAAGATGCTGTTTATAACTCGCTTGAATGTAAAAACTATTGCTGTGGATGTTTCTCTTGCTGGACAAAACATCCTTGTAAATGTATGTATGACGATGGATTTTCTCAAGTATCATATTCACTTAAAGAATCAGATGAGCTAGTTCTAATAACTAAAAACACATTTGGATCATATTCTAAAAAAGTAAAGCAAGTATTAGAAAGGTGTTTAGGATATGTTTTGCCTTATTTTGAAGAAAGGGAAGGCCTTATTCATCATAAAAGTAGATTTGCTAATAAGATTAAATTGAGTGTTTATATTTATGGTGAAATAGCAGAATCAGAAAAAGAAAGCTTGATAAGCTTAGTAAAAGCAAATAGTATAAATCTTAATGCCCAAAATTATGAAGTACATTTTTTAAAGAACGTTAAGGAGATGAGCAAATGTTTACATTAATAAACGGTAGTTCTAAGATGAAAGAAAGTAACTCTCAGACTTTTCTTAATTATATTTTAAAAGATTTAGATTTATGCAAAGTTTATTCATTAAAAAAAGATAAGTTTGAAGATATAGCTAGAAACATTAAGTTAAGTGAAGCTATTGTGATAGCTTTTCCTTTATATGTGGATGCTCCAAATAGTTTAACATTATCTTTTCTAGAATATTTAATTGATAATAAAGTTCGGATAGAAAACAAGAAAGTATATACAATAATAAATTGTGGATTTAGGGAAGGAAAACATAATCTTGTTGCAGCTAATATCATTAGACTTTGGTGCAATAAAGTTAAAGCTATCTACAGTGGTTCTATTTTAATAGGTGCTGGAGAAATAGTGGGTAAAAGTAAATGCAAGATTATCAGTAAAGATGTGTTAACAAAATTAAAAAAATTTGCTTTTATAGTAAACAGAAATGATACATTTAATGATTGCATAACTACAGCTGGATTACTTAATAATAAAATGTTTATGATTATAGCTAATATATCTTGGTATAAGACTTGCAAGAGTAATGGCCTTACAAAAAAAGAAATAAATGGTTACAAAAGATGGAACTTTAATTAATGAAGTTAGCCGCAGACTTGAACATTCAAGGTTAGTACTACTTTAGATATATACACTCATACAGATAGAACACAAGAAAAAAGAGTG
>ONXO01000022.1 GCA_900321795.1 uncultured Eubacteriales bacterium | reverse complement strand
TCCATAATCCCTTCTGTTAATAGTAGAAATAATGTATAACCAAAGTATTGTTTAGCCTATCTACTATCATTAAGATTATAACATATTTCGACAGAAACTTACAATACTTTTTTATAATTTGTTTCAGTTATAGTAGTTACTTTTTTTCTTTTCTCATAATATTTTTTATTATTGTAACTTAAAATTTAAAAGAGGTCATTTTAGACCTCTTATTTATTTGACAACTATATTTACTATTTTACCTGGCACTACTATTTCTTTGATTATTTCTTTGCCTTCTATGTGTCTTTGTACATTATCGTTTGTTTTGGCTAGTCTTAGTAATTCATCTTTTTCAATGTTTACAGGTACATCCATAGTTGCTCTTAGTTTTCCATTAACACTTACTGCTATTTTGATTAAATCATCTTGCATTTTAGATTCATCATATTCTGGCCAAGGCTCAAAAGCTATAGTTTTATTGTGTCCTAAACTTTCCCATATTTCTTCTGTCATGAAAGGAGCTACTGGGTTAAGTAGTTTAATAAAGCCTAAGGCATATTCTTTTGGAAAAACATTTTCTTTATAAACGGCATTTATAAATATCATTAACTGTGCAATAGCAGTGTTAAAGTTAAGTGTTTCGTAGTCTTCAGTTACTTTCTTAACTGTTTGGTTATATATCTTTTCTAGATTTTTGTTTCCTTCGTCTTTAATTTTTGTATCTTCCATATAAAGACGCCAGACTCTATCTAAGAACTTTTTACTACCTTCTACGCCAGTATTAGACCAAGGTTTATCAGCTTCAAGTGGTCCCATAAACATTTCATAGAACCTTAATGTGTCTGCTCCATATTTATTTATAATGTCTACTGGATTTATTGAATATTCAGGATATCTTTTGCCCATTTTTATACCGTTACTTCCTAATATCATTCCTTGGTGAACAAGTTTTTTAAATGGTTCAGCCACCGGAACAAGACCTTTATCATATAAGTAATTATTCCACATTCTAGAATATAATAAGTGCCCAACTGCATGCTCTGGTCCTCCAACATATAAGTCTACTGGCATCCAGTGTTTTAATAATTCATAGTCAGCAAAACTTTCATTGTTTTTAGGATCTATGTATCTTAAGAAATACCAGCTTGATCCAGCAGATCCTGGCATTGTAGAAGTTTCTCTTTTAGCTTTCTTACCATCTACTATAATGTTTACCCAATCTTTAGCTTTATTAAGTGGACTACTTCCATCTTTATTTGGAGAATAGTCTTCAAGTTCTGGTAAGATTAAAGGCAAATCTTTATCATCTATAGCTTTTGTAGTGCCATCTTCAAAATGAACGACAGGGATAGGTTCACCCCAATATCTTTGACGAGCAAAAATCCAATCTCTTATTTTATAATTAATTTGTTTTTTACCAATTCCTTTATCTGTAAGCCATTTTATCATAGTGTCTATGGCATTTTGTTTATTCATTCCATTTAAAAATCCGGAATTAATATGCACACCATCTTTTGTGTAAGCTGCTTCTTCTACGTTACCACCTTCAAGTACTGGAATAATCTCTAATCCAAATTTCTTGGCAAACTCCCAGTCTCTATCGTCGTGCGCTGGCACTGCCATTATAGCACCTGTTCCATAACTTGCTAAAACATAATCACTAATCCAAATAGGTATTTCTTTATCATTTACCGGATTAATAGCAAAGCTTCCAGTAAAGACTCCAGTTTTATCTTTATTAAGTTCAGTTCTTTCTAGATCAGATTTAGATGCCGCTTCTTTTTTATATGCCTCTACTGCTTCTTTTTGTTCTTCTGTAGTTATTTTATCTACTAACGGATGTTCAGGAGATAATACACAATATGTTGCTCCAAATAAAGTATCGCATCTAGTTGTGAATACTGTAAACTTTTCGCTTGTATCTTTAACATTAAAATCTACCTGCGCACCAGTGCTTTTACCTATCCAGTTTCTTTGAATTTCTTTTGTGGATTCAGGCCAATTTATTGTTTCTAAACCATTTAATAGTTTTTCCGCATATGCAGGCATATCAATTACCCATTGTTTCATATTCTTTCTAATAACTGGATAACCACCACGTTCACTTTTTCCATCTATTACTTCATCATTTGC
>ONXO01000067.1 GCA_900321795.1 uncultured Eubacteriales bacterium | reverse complement strand
ATCTTCCTTATATCTTCTTGTAAAATACGTTACAGTTGAATTAAAGCTATCTTCTAATGCTTCATATAATCCACAATCATAATCAAGTCAATCATTGTATAATTCATCTAACAAATGATCTCTATTCATTAATGCCTTCTTTTCATCAATGTATAAATCTGAGAATTCTAATTCATCAATAAATTCCTGCTTAACTGCTGTCTCATATGATTTTTCTATAATCAATTCCTTAGGAAGTTCTAATAATTCTTTTTTATAGTCAGCATATTCTTTTCTAGCTTTATCAACTATAATGTCTCTCATTTTATCTCCAACAAGATCATCATATTCTTCAAGTGAGATAATTCCTTTCTTCATTTTCTCTTCTAATTCTTCTTCAGTATAAGTTTTATTATTAAATTCTATTTCCATATTTTTCTCCTTTTCTTTTTCTTAAGTCATCCTTCGAAGCTTAAGTTAAAATTTATACTATCAGGACTCACCCAAAATACTCGCCAGCAATTTGTTGCTATAACATACTAGAGGAACAAGTTCCTCTGTATGATCAGGGCAAGCCCCGATACCCCTCTCAAGTTTTCTGAGATTTTCTCAAATCACATAAAACTTTCTATAAGGAAACCCTTGATTGTTTCCTTAAACCTTCCTCAGAACTTTTCAAAATTTCTCAAATGCTCTTAAAATTAAGCTTAAATTTTGCAAAGTTTTTATCTGTCGTGTTCATCATTAAAGTTTGTATTTCTAGCTTTACACACTCCATCTATAAAAGCATCGATTTCGTTCCAAGTTTTGAAACATGCTTTATCATCTGTTGCATACCAATCATGATTATCATAGTCTTTATCTACAATAGCAATTGCTTTATTGTATGTATAATCAGAAGATATCTTAAGTAATATAAACTTTTTAGTAGTTTCATCTAAGAAGACTTCATTTAATCCTTTTATTCTTCTTTCAATATCACTTCTATTCACGTTCATCACCTTCTTCTAAGTACAATACTTTAGTTGCCCTCATATCATCTTTAATATCCAACATCGTTTCAGGCCTCATGCTTTTAAACTTTCCTTTTCTTTCTTTAATAAAAAGGACTTTACCTCTTATTAATTCTTCACCATGAAGTACAAAATTTGGATCTAAGTTATTTTCTTCACGATCTTTATTTGCATAAATATAAATATCTTTTTCATAAGGTATTTTTTCATACTCTCCACCTATTGTTTCAGCAATCTCTTTACCTTCTTTATCTAAAAGCCATAATACTGCTGGTTTATTTACTCCTTTATAAATCACTCTTACATGATCTTTATCTGGTTTTTCAAAGTTATCCTCTGTTTCAGTATTTTTATAATAGTTTTCAGGATTGAAATTTCTTCTACGTTCTTCTAATTTTTCATCTATTTTCTTTTTCTCTTCTTCAGAGATCTCCCCATCCCTACCAGTAAGCTGATCGTAGTAATCTATAAATTCAAGTGTAGTTCCAAGTTCTACTATGATTTCTAGGAGTTTTTCTTTTGCTATTCTCTCTTGTTCTTCTTCAGATAATTCTTCATCATCTTCATATTCTTCATCTTTATCTATCATCATCTCCATCTCCTTCCTCAAAACTATAACCATCATCTATATATTGTTTTGCTAGATATTCTTTTTCCATTAGATTAAGTTCTTCATCTGTATATGGATCATCAAATGATGTAGGATATCCTTCTGAATATTCATAAAAGTCTTGAAGAGTTTCTTCAGTCAACAGCTTATATTTCTTAGGTTTTATTTCAAATGTTTGAAGTTTAACTAGTCTATCAATAATATCTTCTCTAACTCCTGGATGGCATTTATCTAAAAACATACCTAATGTATTTAAAAGCTTTGCTCCTGATTCAAATCCATATATACTTAAATCAGTTATTCCAAGTTTTAGATTTAAATCTACAATAATATCAGGAATATCTTCATATAACCCTACTACTTCATCTATACCTGTATCGATAAACACAAGTCTTTTTTCATCATTCCAAACATCTATAAACTCATCTACTGTATAAAAGTCAAAATTAGTCTTTTTCTTTTTCATCTTCATCACCACCATCTTTTGACTTAATATCTTCATCTTTTGTATCAATTAGATCTTTAACTTCTTTTTTCTTCTCATTATCATTAAAGATTCCATTAATAACATCACCAAAGTTTTCACCTTGAAATTCTCTAAATACTACTTCAATATTTTTATTAGGTGCTGAAAATGTCCTTTTAAATTCCTTTATTGTTCTTTTCATTAATATTTCTATATCTTCAAAATTTAACATTTCACCTATAAGTAGTTTATTTATAAGTTTTTCGTCATCATCATAATTTAAAAACGCATTAAACCATTCAGGTTCTTTTTGGTTTTTTCTTATCTCTTTATTTCTAGAATAGTATTCTTTTAAATCTTCATCAAAAAGCTCATCATCATCGTCTTCATTTAATTTTGAATACTCTAAAAATTTTTCAAGCAAGCCCTTTTTTCTTTTGTTGTTATTAGTATCTCTTCTATATTCCATAACTTTATAACTCCTTTATTCCTTCAATATATTTGTAACTTTCCCACTCCTTAAAACAACCATTTTGAGATAAATGAGTAACATCTTTTCTATGTTTTCTAAACTTTTGTCTATATTCTTCACAAGTGTTCTCAATAAATTGTTTTAATTCTTCATTTACCTTTACCCTCTCCATTTTTTACCTTGCCTTACAATTTCTTATGAAGTTCTATTCGAATTTCACTTAATATATAAGTTATAGCTTTTAAGCAATTTACTATTTCTGCATCAAGATAGATTCTGTTCTTTTTCTCATCAGGTGTATTATCAGTTTCTGGTGCAAGTTCTATTCTTATTGCATTTTCGTCAAATTCTTCTTTTTCGTGTTTTATATCTTCTGGTGGCAAGTTACTTGTTTTATCATCTTTTGTTTCTATTTTTTGATTCTCATTTACTTTAGATGTATATCCCATACGTTCTCTAATATTATTCATAACTTCATTTTTTCTTTCTTTTAATTTTTGCATCTCTCTTTGTCTCATTTCTCTTCTAGATAAAAATCTTCCATTTTCATCTTGATTAGAATAATCGAAAGCTCTTTGAATCAAGAATGATGCATATTTTCCTACATTATTACGAGTAAGACCTATTATATTTCCTGATAATTCATCCCTTCCTACTAACAATAAAGTTCCTTTTACATTTATTCCCATACTATTGGTTCCAGTTCTTACAAACACATTAGCCTTTAATCTATCACTATCTTTTAGATAAACTATATATGAATCACCTAAATCAATCTTTGCTATTTCACCGCCTAATATTTTCTTAAACTCTTCTTCAGAATTTTCTATTTTTATAAGATCAGGATTTTTACCAGGCTCTTTATAGATAATTACTATCTTTTTATAAGTTTGTTTTTCTTCATTCATAACTATCTCTCATCTCCTTCCAGTAATTCCTTTAGTTCTTCTTCAGAGTATTCATTCTCATACATTTCTTTTAAGATATCTTCTTTATATTTAAACTCTCTTAGTTTAATAAAATCTTTTATCTTTTCTATCTCCTCATCTATTAAACTTTTATAACCTGCATGTTCAAAATCATCTCCTATAAAGAAACAATCTCCAGCAATATAGTCATAAAACAGTGTTAGATTTGGATCCATATTGTCTAGTTTTCCTTCTTCATTACAGATAAGATCTACTCCTATATCATCTAAATAAACATTCTCTATATATCCATGTACTAGTTCTTGTTTAGCTTCTAATGTATTTGGAATAATCTTTTCTTCAGGTTTAAGTCCTACTCTTTTAAGAATTATTCGAACTTCTTTTTCTAACCCATCTTCGACATCTTCTTCATAGTCATCATTTTCTTCTCTAAATTTTGGAATAAAAAACGGATACTCACTTCTTTTTTTACTAAAAAGATCTTCAGAGTCTTCACATGATGCTTCTGCAACAACAAGTTTTTCACCTTTACTTTGATAATAAATATTGTCTTTAAAAGTCCCATAATCAGAATGCTTTAAACTCTTTTTATATGTTTCTTCATCATGTGTAGCAAAGAACACTCTTGTTACACCATTTTCTCTAGCAATGTTTTTAAAATAACCATTTACTTGCTCTACACTCATATTTATAAATGTATTTGGCACATCTAAAATAACTCGAATATATCCTTTTGAATTTGTTAATATTGCAGTCGAATAATCCTTGGAATTAATAATGTTGTGCATTAGATAAGTTATATCTTCTCTCGAAGTTATCTTTATATCTTCTATATTGACATTTGCTTTTATCTTTTCACTCATTATATTTTTCTTTTCATTAGTTATTGAAACGCACCTATCAACCTGAGCTTCACCGTCCTCGTCGATATCAATCCAACTATAATTATTTTCACTTATTACTACATGGCCTTTAAATCCCTGTACTCTTTCTGCAAACTTTTTAGTAGTCATTAGATCAGATGAAGATGGATTTGAATCTCCAGAAGGATGATTATGTACTAGATAGTATGAATCTGCATTTAATCTTTTCATTCTATCTTTCATCTTATAAAATCCTACCTCTGCTCTTTTAGTGATGCTTCCTTTAATTTCAGGAAATAACTCAACAACATTAGGTGTCTTAGAAGAAATAGATTCGAATCCTTTAATCTTATCTTTGTTCATATAAATGATTCTAAAAGTTTCATATCTTGGATCTCTAAATATTTGTGATATTTCAGCTAAGTCAGATTTTCCTTTTATAAGCCTATGAGTTAGATTAATGAATCCTTTGTTTTTACTTTCGTCATCATATTTCTTATAAATTACTTCTACATTTTTATTCACTAGTCATCACTCCCTTCACTAAAAAGGTATGACCTTTGAATATCTGCAACATTTTCAAGAAAATCGTTTATAGTTTGCTCTTTTAACTCTACAGCTTCTCGCTTAGAAATATTTAATACTTTACAAACATATTCCATTCGATCATTTCTCAAAAATGTCATTACAAACATACTTCTTTTCTTCTTTGGTAGTTTTAGCAATGCCTTTACTAAAATTTCACTTGTTAATATTTTTTGTAATCTTCTTTTGTACTTTCTCTCATCAAAATTTTTCATCTTTAAAAATTCCTTTCAAAAAAATTTTGATTTCCGGAAATCATTTAGTTGTTCGAACTGTCTTCATGATACTCCGGATCCTTAAAAATTTGTAAATCTCACTACAAAAAACTACGAAAAACTATAAAAAACTACGTTTCACTACGAAAAACTAAAATTTGCAAAAAATAAAATCCGTGTAACTCGCCATTTAAGCGAACTACACGGATTATTTTTTCTTTCTCTCGAGAAATTATCAAAAAAGCTCATAAAGCTTGTGTCACAAGCCGCATGAGCCTATTTTAAATTATTTATTATTTGATTATTATACTATTTTTTTGAAAATTTATGTCCTATATATGCAACAAAACCTCCAAACAAACCTATTATTATAGGCACACAGAAAAAATAGAATAGCACATCTCCAATACCAGTTTCCTTTTTTTCTTTTTTTGTTACTTGCTTACTAGTATTTTGATTCTTTTTTTCATAATCATATTCTTCCAGTGCTTCTTCTAAAGTTTTTCCTTCTTCATTGTCTTCATCAAAAGAAAAATCTGAATAATAGTCTATACTATTTTCAATTTTATTAATTTCATAGTTTATATTATCTATATAATTTTCATATTCTTCTTTTATTTCTTCTAATTCATCATAGTTGCAATCGGATAAATCATATATTTCTGGTTCTCTAATATCAAGATAACTTGGATCTAAATCTCCTATATAACTTTGTAATTTATCCCACAATGTTTCACATTCATTTCCTAATTCTTCTACTTCATTCAATAAGCTACTTTTACTTGATGCCATACTAATTGTTGAGCAAATAATTATCATCAAAAAAAGTATTATTAGTCTTTTTATCATCGTATTCTCCTTTTTATAAATTATATTATTCGTAACATTATTAATTTGTTAAATCTATATACCCCAAATTATATATTAAAAATATCTAAATATAATGCATTTTGTTTTTCTAGTCTATCTTTTTCATACTCATTAAGCTTTAACTTTTCTATCATTTCTTTTGTAAATTCAACATCCTTTTTAGAAAAGAAACACTTTCTCATACTAGGCTCACAATTGGCATTAGTTCCAAAATATGCACCTAACATTAGACCTTTAGTTCCATTATTAATATTAATTTCTAATACACCAACATCGACCCTACTACTTGTAGGTTTATAGTTTTCTAATACCGCAAATACTATTTCATTATTTCCTTTAAGGTATCCTTCTGAATATATTCTCTTATCGTGATAGTCAACAAATTTAACTAAACAAATATCCTGTTTCTGATCTAATTCAATTATATACTTATCTGGTGCAAATCTTTTTGTCCTGAAATTATAAGCATTAAAATACATATACAACGTGTCTGTTCCAAATGGATTCTTATAACCTTCATTATTTATAGGTTTATCCATTTTATTATCATATAATTCTGCCTCATATATGCCTAAAACATCACATATAATTGAAATATCTCTAACATCTGGCAATAATTTTCCTGACTCATATCTTACTATTGTTGATTGATTCTTTCCTAT
>ONXO01000113.1 GCA_900321795.1 uncultured Eubacteriales bacterium | reverse complement strand
TGAAGCACCAAATTGCAAAGATGCTGAGGTTATTTCTACCTCGGTTTTTTCTTCACATATATATGTTAATAATATCAAAGAATCTTTAGAATATCTATTTTTTTCTACATTAACTTTTAAATAATTTCTTTTACCCGTTACAGAATTACTAAATTGATATTTATCTTCAGTTGGGAAATATTGTTGATATTTTTTATTTGGTTCATTGGTTAAATCCTGCTCTTTATATACGGAAGCAAACATTTTTCCATTTCCATAAATATATTGTGTAGTAAATATTATTTCAGTTTTTTTAATGGAACTGCCCCTATAATAAACATTATTATATCTAAAATAACATTTTTCACCTTTTATTTGACATTGGCAACTTACAGGAGTATTATCTATTAAGGGGAAAATTTTATCAGGATGTGAAGATATATATAAAGTATAAGTTGTTTTAACATATCCAATGACTAATAAAGTATAATATCCCGAAATATTATTTTTTTTATTTCTTTTGAAATAATTATCTTTTACATTAATATCAATATATTCATGTCCTATATTTGCAGAAGCCCAATGATATTTATTTGTAGAAGGCAAATTATCATTTCCATAATTAAGATACATATCAGCATCTCCATTCATATTACTTAAACTTATAAATATATTTTCCGTACTTTCATCAAAATAAAAAGTGAAATAATGGTGTTCACCAGGACTTAAGAAAGATTGATATGGAACATTTTGACTTATTCTTTTTGGTTCAGAACCATAAGTTATAGAATATTCAATATTAGAGAAATCTCCTCCTTCTCTTGATGGGAAAACACTTATTAATATTTGTAATTTTAAAGAATTGCTGTTAATTCTATCAAAAACTTTAGGGGGAATTGTTACAATTTTTCCATTATAAGTATCTTCACCTTTATAATCATAATTACTTTCATCTGGATATGTTATATTATTTCCACTTTCAGGAATTTTTGGAATTCTGACATATACTTTCCCCCCACCATTTTTAAATTTAACATTTATAGAAGTACCTTTTTTGTGTTTTACCTCCTCTATAATATAATGATCTGTTACATTATCTTTTGATTTTGCATTATATACTTGCCCACTTAATAAAAGTGTTCCTGCATTTATTGAACTTTTTGCATTAATGATATATTGTGAATCCTTATTATATTTTCTTGAAGATTTACTTTGAACAACATATATGTACAAAGAACAACTTTTATCTTCTATTTCAGATATTTCTCTTTTTTGGCAATGTTGTTCGAAATAACCTCTATATAATTCTATTGAAGCATAATTATTTATATTTAGTCTTAAATAAAGTGAATTTCTTAAAATATTGTTATTTTCATTATTAATAGAATTAATTTCTAAAATTTTGTAAATATTTTTGATATTTTCTCTTGTTAATTCTTTTACATCGACAAAAACATCTACTTCTCCATTTAATGTATTTACTTCTAAATTTAAAGGGTTTTTTATATCTTTATGAATATAATAATAATCTTGAAAATCATATTTTTCTGAAAGGGTTTCTGAATGTTCTACTCCTTCATTTAAAGAAAAAGGTACTCCTCTTTTAGTAACACCCAAATAATACATCATTAATGAGCTTACTTCTAATTCTTCATTATCATCATCTTCTTCAAAAGTATTATCTCTTGTAACTACTATATAATAAGGTCCTTCTTCTTTATATTTTTTATCATTTTTACTTATAGTTAATTCATTATTATAATCAGAGGCCCAATCATAATCAGTTAATCTTTCTTGATATTTAGATTGAATTTCATAATTATATTTAATTTTAGAAAAATCTAAATATACTTTAAATGAGAAATGTACATTTATTCTTGTCAAAACAATTTTTATATCTTCTTTTCCTTTTTTTTCTGGTCTAAAAGAAAATATTTTATATGGGATATCATTAGGAAAATAATCTTTAATTATTTTCCCTTCACTGAGAGATAATGTAATATCATTTAAATTAGGTTGTTCATTAATT
This sequence comes from uncultured Eubacteriales bacterium, assembly GCA_900321795.1. Lineage (GTDB taxonomy): Bacteria > Bacillota_I > Bacilli_A > RF39 > UBA660 > RUG727. The sequence goes on along the minus strand of ONXO01000113.1, from coordinate 1,058 downwards.
TTTTTATCTCTAGTAGTATAATAATATAAATTATATGAGCTAAAAGTAGAAGCAGTAACTTTTACAGTAAATTTCCCTACTACATTATTTTTTCCAATTAAATTAGGTGTAATTCTTATTACATCTGGGATATAATCTTTATTTCGAGAAAATTTACCTATGGGGAAAGGCCTTCCCTCCTGGTCTTTAGTTGTTTGTATTTCTAATTCAGCATCACCGCTAACTGAGGTAAGTACTACAACTATACTTTGAACTTCTTCGTCATTTACCAAAATTTCATATAAATCTATTTTTCCTTTGGCTATAATATTATAGTAGGTTTTTTTTGGAGACATAAATATTGCTTGGTCGTTAATTGATGGTAAAATTTTATATGAACAAATATCGTCGGAAGTTCCGAAGCATTTTACTATTACTAATGTTTTACAACTATAATCTCCATTTTGAGTGTTTTCTTTGTAACAAATATTATCTTCGGGTTTTATTATTATATTCTTTTTTTGGAAGGAGACATCTGATGATAGGGTTACTGTTCCTTTTATAAGTCTTTCTTTTAATACTTCATCGTCAAATTTACATTTTTCTTTGCAATGGGTTGAGAAAAATTCTACTTTGCCATCTAATGTTGTAAAAGATAAAGTAATAATTGAATTTTTGTTCAAATTAAAATCTAAGATTCTATATCTTGTTAATTGACCTCCTTGAAGATATCCTGTAAGCTCTGACCCTGGTGATATAAAATTAAATCTTTGAAGGTCTTGAGCTTCTGATAAGAAATAAATGTTTATTAAATATGAGCTCATTTGTTGCCCATAGGCACAAAGATATAATTTTTTTTCTTCATTTTCTTCTGAACCATACATTTCTCTATCAAATTTTTCAAAATCTTCTTTTTGTAATAAAATAGTTTTATCATTTTCTACATGATAATTATAAGGTTGATCATTTTCTCTAACAATTTTATCTTCTAAGATAGGTTTCCATCCATTTACTTTCAACATTAAAGATCCACTAAACAAATTAGTATTAATAACTAATTTTGATTTATAAAGATTATC
>ONXO01000063.1 GCA_900321795.1 uncultured Eubacteriales bacterium | reverse complement strand
TATAGTAATTCGTACATATTCATTATCTTTAGCTACATATGCTCTTCTTGATTTAGAGTTCCAATTTACACATGCATCAAATGTTTCAGCTACTGCTCTTAAAGGTATCATTGTTCTATTATGCTCGATGAATGGATATCCTAATTTATCGTTAAATTCAACCAATCTACCATTTATAAATATTTTTACACCTTTATAATCGTTATATTCTTCTAATGTTACTGTTGGCTCTCTAAAAGAGTATGCTTCTGCTTCATTAATCATTGCGCCACTTCCAAACAATAAAGTGCCTGCTAAAGCAGTTGCAACTGCCTTTCTGCTTAATTCCTTCCTAATATCATTTTTTGCCTTTGTTTTCCCCATAATTCCTCCTTGAATTTATATGACGATATTATAAACGAAAATACTTAAAATGTCAAGAAAAACTTAATGTACTCGCCTACTATGTTATAGCCCATGCTTAATCTTTCTATATATTGGCTTAAATATCATATATGTAATAGTACTACTAATAATAACCAATAATACTGGTATATAAATTTGGTTTAATATATCATATATCTTATCTAATAAAGTAGTTTCTTCTTTAATAGTTTCTTCATTGGTTTTTTCTATTTGCTTATCAATAGAATTATCTTTGTCAATTAAATTTTGAAAAGCTTTTTCTGATAACTCATAATCCAAATATTTAACACCACATACTTTTACATCTGGATGCAAAAGACAATCTTTAGTATTATAGTATGGATTAACAAAAGGTATTCTTATATTAAGAATTCTTATTTTATTACCCTCACAATCATTATCAGTGGCTAAAACACTTATTTTCAAAGATTCTCCGCCTTTTATAGTTTTAATTAAAATATCGCCTTCATCATTATAAACAAAATCATTATAATCAATTTTAAGATTTTGACCTATATTATAAATAATTAGATTAAAAGAATCACTTTCTTCATCATATTCATAATTGTAATCAACATGACTAGCAAGAGTGTTTAACTCTTTCTGCATTTTATAATCACACTCAGCATTAAGTACTATATTAAATGACATAAATAAGCAAATAAAAATTGATAACTTTTTCATCGATTCACCTCATATTCTATAATATGATTATATCATTTTTAAAAAAGTTATCAACTAATTAATCAAAATTATATTCTAATCTAATTATGAATTATAGCTTTTTTGCATGAATTACAAGTCTTCTATTTGTTCCAGAACACGTTGATAAAGTAATTATTTTATCATCTTCAGTAACATTTACATTAAAATCATATAAACTTCTCTTTTTAATCATATTTACAAAATCTATAAAATCATTATTATCAGCAAAATTAACCTTTAAATAATCTGTTGTCTCATCAATTTTATAAATAGAAAATATCTGATAAGAATTCTCTTCATCAAGTATATTAAATGTAATAATATGATTATTCTCATTTTTTAGCCACCAATCATAAGTGGTTTTATAAAGTGTTCCAAACATAAGACCACTTTTTGCAGCATGTCCATATATAATAGTATTTTTATTTAGATTAATTGAATTATTTCTATAATCCATAAATATCCAACCAGATATCATTTCATTACCATAAATATCATGTTTTAAATAGTAATTGTTATCTGCAGCTTGCAAAACGGGATAATTAATACTGGTATTGTTTACTCTAATCCATCCAACAACATCAGGATTAATTCTAGATAATTTTTCATAAGCTCTAGGAATATTATTATAATTAATCGTTTCTTTTACTTCAATATGTTGTTCATTAATTATAGTCTGAGTATTAATGCTCGTGTCATCTACTTCATCTATAACAATATTTTCGTCATTATCTGCTGCTTTGTCGTTTAATTCTGCCTCAAGTTTTCTAATTTCTAAGGCTGCTGAATATTCTTGGAATCTATTAGAAAACATTAATACTAAACCCACATAAACGACAATAATACTTGCAAGTTTTAAAGTATTATTAGTGAGTAAAGAAAATATCCTTTTATTGAAAAAATCATCATCATAAACAACCTTTAATTCATAATTATCATTTTTATTAAGTTTTCTTAAAATATTCAAGTCCTTGCTAATTAATGATACATTATCTTCATTTTGATGTATAAATAATCTGATATCATTTCTATTCTTATTAATTAACAATTCTAAAATAAATCTTATATCATCAATATTATAATAATACAAATTTACAACTTTCAAGTATTTATTAACATTTAAGAAATGTTTTATATTTTCTCTTATTTCATTTCTACCATAAAAGTTTATTTCTCTTTTATAATATACTTGTTTTAAATTATTTAAATTATTATATTTTACAAAATCACTAGTAAAAGCTAAATTGTTTTTAAATATTATTGAAACATTTTTTTTACTAAATTGATGAACATAATCACCCGGCATAAAGAAGCATTCTATTTTTTTAATATTAGATCTTAATAACCTATTCATAGCTTTTATACTTAAGCTTTCTTTAGTATCAAAAACAACACAATCTGAATTAATAATACCATAAGTCGAAAAAAAAGCTTCTTCATCTTGATATATTACTTTATTAATTTCTAAAGATTTTAATAATTTCCTAATTGACTCTTTATTATTATTTAAATACTTTTTTGTATAGTAAAGAACCTCGTTATTAAAGGCATTGCTATTTATATATAATCCTTCATACAAGGAAGTAACAATTAAACTATTCTTATTTCTTTTAATCCTTACTATATCCATAAATTTTTACTCCTATTATAATATTATCACAAAAATTACAATAATCAAAATAGTTTTTCTTTTATTTTACTATTTTAGGTGTTATAATTATAATAAGAAAGAGGAGGAAACATGAAAAAGAAAATTATTTATGGATTTATGTTAGTAGGTACCCTATTGGTTTGTACTTTAGGTATTAAAGCAGCAAGCTATAAAGTGGCAATTGTCACAAAAAATGAAAGGATAGAAAATTTTGAAAATAGCTATTTAACAAATAGAATTAATGAAAGCAAATCAGATTTAGCTAATGGTAAAGTAGTTATTGATATTACATTGCATAGTAATTCAACTGAAGTTATATATGCAATTGATAATGGTAAAACAGCAGCAAGCAATAAAGATAATCTTTTAGCTAAAATTAAAGAACAAGCACTTCTAGTAGAACAAGCAGGTCTTATTAATTCAGGCGTAATTTCAACTACTAATGGCGAAACTACATATAGCCCATTAGACACATCTAACATTGGCTTAGCAATTGACAATATGAAAAATATTGCAGCATCAACTACTACAGATGGAGAAATACTTGCTTCAATTACTGCAGCACAAAATAAATTTAATGAAAAAACTCAAAATAAATTTATTATAATATTTGCAAGTTCACTTCCTACAGATACTACTACATTAAAAGCAAAAATAGATGAACTAGCAAATAATAAATATAATCTGATAGCTTACAATATTGGAAATATAGAAGCCACTTTATTCGATAGCACTTTTGCTTCAGCAATGAAATATACAGGAATTGACAGTATCGCATTTGCCAATGGGGTCATTGCTAAAAAGCCTTCATCAATAGACAACATTAATACTAAAATATCTTTTGATAAATTATTAACAGATAATTTTACAATAAGTAATATTTCTAGTACTAAAGGTCAAGCTACATATAATGCTGCAGAAACACTAAGCTATAATGAAATTAATGTTACACCATTCAATATAAATCCAAACGAAGACGTTGTTATATCTTATACACTACAGGCAAAGCAAAGTGTAGATCCATCAATTATAGGTACAACTGCACTAAGAACAGCAAGGCAAGTTTTACTTTCTGGAGGAATAAATGCTGAACTTCCTAGAACAACAAAAATAGATGAACCTTGTAGCCCAACTATAAAGATTGTAAATGAAACAACTCCTAATCCATATACAGGAATTTACGATTATATTATCGCTGGAGCTTGTATGATGGCTGTTGCATTAGTTACATATGTAATCCTAAATAACAAAAATGAATTTAACAGAATATAAAAAATCTAAAACGTTAGAAATTTAAATCTAACGTTTTTTTATTGGAATAATTTGTAACAAAAAAATGCCCGCTATTTAGGCATTGCTAACAATATTTGGTGACCCGTATGGGATTTGAACCCATGAATGTCGCCTTGAGAGGGCGATGTGTTAACCATTTCACCAACGGGCCAAGTACATACATTGTACCACAAATAAAGAAAAAAAAGAATAGGAAATTAAAACTTTTCTATTCTTTCTTTAATTCTAAATTTTCCAAGTAACTTTAATATTTCATATAAATCAGGAGTTTGTACTCTTCCAGTAACTGCAACCCTTATTACTTCACAAGCATGAGCTACACTGCCTTTAAAGCTGTCAGGACTAGCCTTATACTCTTTTGTTTCAGAAGCGAATCCAAACTTAGGACACATCTCTTTAATCTTGTTAAACCAAGTTTGCTTGTCATCATTTTCATCATATACATTATCTATATAATATTCTAAAAGTTCTTTTAAATAAAAGTCTTTCTTCTCGTATACTGGATTAAACAACTCATCATACATATAATCTATTTCTCTTCTAACATTGCTATAGCTCTCAATATCTTTACGCGGTCTTTCAACTTCTCTTTCAATGTTTAATACATTAATTGAATAATCTTTATATTTAGTTAATAATTCGTAGAACTCTTTATCAAACTCATTAGCATACTCCACCGCTTTGTCATATAAGTCTTCGGCTTTCATTGTTGATATATAATTTTTAGAGATGTTATATAGTTTATCCATATCAAATAATGCACCAGAAGCACTAACCTTATCAAAGCTCATTTCAAAATCCATATAAGATTTATCTTTATTAGTTTCATACCATTCTTCAAAGTTAGAATTAGCTATAGTCATTAAATAAATCATAACTGCATCAGTAGGAATACCTTGTTCATGATAATAACTAACAGCTGACTCAGGATCTTTTCTTTTACTTATCTTTCTAACAGTTTCTCCATCTTTTTTCATTAGTGGTGAAATATGGGCATATGTTGGCCTTTTATATCCAAAAATGTCAAATAGTTGTACATGAGTAGGAAGAGAACTAACCCATTCATCTCCTCTTATAACATGGGTTACTTTCATCAAATGATCATCAACAAGATGAGCAAAATGGTATGTTGGAAGTCCATCTCCTTTTATAATTACTATATCTATATCGTTTTCTGGAAACTCTAGCTTACCTCTTATAGCATCATCTACTACAACCTTATTATCAAAATTGCCCGGAGACTTAAATCTAATAATGTACTTCTCTCCATTGTTAATTTTCTCTAAAGCTTCTTCTATAGTTATATCTCTATATTTAGCGTATTTACCATATACACCAATTCTTGCCTTTGCTTCTTCTTGTCCCTTTCTTATTTCTTCAAGTTCTTCTTCAGACATAAAACATGGATAAGCTAAATCTCTTTCAATTAAATATTTAGCAAAAGCTTGATAAATATCCTTTCTTTTACTTTGGACATAAGGTCCATAGTTACCAATATACTCTTCTTCTCCGGTTGCTCCTTCATCAAAAGTAATATTAAAACTTTTTAAATCTTCTATAATCTTAGAAACACCATTTTCAACTAATCTTTTTTGATCGGTATCTTCTATTCTAAGAAGCATTACTCCTTCTGTCTGTTTAGCAAATTTTCTGGCTATAAAACTTGAAAGAAGACCACCAATGTGTACAAATCCAGTTGGGCTTGGTGCAAATCTAGTCACTATAGCTCCTTCAGGTAAGTCTCTATCTTTATACATTTCTTCATACTCTTCTTTGGTGTGATTAACACCAGGAAGCAAAATATCAGCATATTCTCTTTTTGTCATACTCTCCCTCATTTCTCGCAAGATAATTATAGTAAATATTTACCTTTAATGCAAGAGTTTATTCGGTTATAATAGCTGATTCATCTCCCTTATATTCTAAATACAAAGATACTAACGCACCAAGCACAAATAAAATAGCCGCAAGTATATCTAAATTATTTAAAAACTTCTCCGTTTTTGTTTCAGCTTCCCTTCTATTACTGATTCGGTTTTCTAAAAAATAAATATATACCAATAAAGCTACTCCTAATATTATAAGTCTTGAAATATGAGCCTTTTTTACACCTTTTTCATCTATTTTAAATATATAGTCTTTTTCCTTTTTATTTGCATAGAAACCTAAAAGAGATATGGCCACAAATATTCCATATATGTAATTTCCTATTTTCAAAGCCCTTAACCTCTTTATTATTTCTTCACTCATATATAATTTTATGATTTATACTAGATTTTTAATTAGAAATAATATATAATGTAATTACTTGCTCGCGTGGCGGAATTGGTAGACGCGCACGACTCAAAATCGTGTATCCTATGGATGTCGGGGTTCGACTCCCCGGGCGAGCACCATATTGATAGAAATCTCGAACTTTTTTGAGGATAAAATAAAACGGCTTGCCAAAAAGTCGTTTTGATATTATTAGATGTTATTATGTATATAGATGGGGTAAACTCTATGCAATATTACAGGAGCACTTAATAGTCGTATTTTGAGTGTAACCACAAAATGGTTTCCACCTAAATCATTGCTGAGTTAGGTGGATTTATTTTATAAAATTTTTCTGAATTTATTATACATAGAAAAAAAGCTCCCAAAAATTACTTATTATTAGCTTTTTCGTTTTCTTTATAATTAGATTTATATAGTTCTATCTCAGTATTATCTACTGGGCTTTCTTTTATATTAAGTTTTGGTAAATCATCTTTTGTTGCTAGTCCAAAATAGTCTAAAAACTCATTTGTTGTTTTGTATAATGTTGGATGTCCTAAAGAGTCTTCTTTACCACATTCTTTAATAAAATTTCTAGCAAGCAACTTTCTTATTATTTGAGAAGAATCAACTCCCCTTATGTTATTAACACTTACTCTAGTTATTGGTTCATTATAAGCAACTATTGCAAGCGTTTCTAAAGCAGCATTACTTAAAGTAAATGTATGTGCTTCAGTAACTAACTTTTCATAATAGGTTTTGTGCTCACTTTTAGTTGTTAGCTTAAAGGTGTTACCCAAAAATGATATTCTTAGACCTCTTTCATCACTTTCATAGTCTTTTCTAAGTTCAGTTAAAACAGTCTTAACTTCTTCTTCATTTGCATCTAAGACTTCCATTAGTTCTTTTATAGTAATACCTTCATCCCCTACAACAAATAGTATTCCTTCAACAATCGCTTTTTTATTCATTTTAATCAACTCGCTCTAATAATATTGTACCAAAATTTTTATCTTGTTTTAAAGTAATTTCTTTATCTTTTGCCATTTGAAG
>ONXO01000060.1 GCA_900321795.1 uncultured Eubacteriales bacterium | reverse complement strand
ATACTCCATTAATGTTAAATTAACTTTGTCTTTTTCTTTTAAATAATATATATAACTAACCTTCATTTCAATATTAAGCATCTCATATTTATTCACATATTTAGTTATTATTGGAAGGCTTGATTCCTTCTTACATTCCCTTAAATATTTTTGGCCTTTCTTATTAAATCCAAGCACTCTAATATACTCAGGATCTTTATATTTTTTGGCCATTTCTTTAGTAAAACCGCAAAGTATATACAAAAGCATCCTATTAATTTTATTATAAGTATATCTCTTAGTTTTTAAGCGTTCTATAAGATCTTCTAAACTTACACATTCATAAATATACTTTTTAATTCTGTTTTCAATACCTTCATCTACATTTAAATAAATATCTAAGTTATCAATTTCACTAATAATTTTATATTTTAAATAACTAAAATACTGACTATTGAAATGAGTCCCTTCTTTAATATAATTATAAGTCAAAGAAGGTACATAATTTTTTATATTCCTATGGGTTCTAACAGCTTCTCTAATACTAGTAGCTGATGTAATAAGTCCTTCAATCTCTTTACTATTATAATCAGTAGTTCTAGTAATTGTAATAGGTTCAATATTGGTATTAAGAAGACACTTAACATAACTTAAGCCAAGTAAATCATTTGGACTTTCTATCTTAATCTTAGTTAAATTATAAACCGCCTTAGATAAAGCAGTAGGGTAATTATTGCCATCATCCAAATATTTTTTTACAAGCTTATCATACTTAGAATCTTTTTGAGCATTGGCAATCTTCTTTAGCATTTCAGCATTTAAACTTTCAGTACCAAAAACTATTTTTTCTACACCCAAATTCTTCAAAATAGTAATAGCTCCATAAGCAAATATATCAGCTGCTTGGGTACTAAAAACAAATGGAAGCTCAACTACTAAATCCACATAATCTAAAGCTATATCAGTTTTTTTCCACTTATCAATAATACTAACATCTCCACGCTGAGTGTAGTTTCCGCTCATTACAAGAACTATTACATAATCAGGATACATCTTTTTTATTTTTTCAATATGATATATATGACCATTATGAAAAGGATTATATTCACAAATAATTCCTATACTTTTCAAAAGAATCACCTCTAACGATATTATAACACATTCTTTACATTTCTAAAAAAATTGCAAGTCTTTGTAGAATGTTACCAAAAGAAGAAAAATAGAAACTATTTTAAAGACTCTATTTCTTCTTCAGATAAATAAACCTCATTAGAAATAACTTCAATATCAATCCCTTTTCCCAGCACTTTTAAAGATACCTTACGAGACCGTTTATCCGAAAATTCATTTTTTTTGGAGTAAACTCATCCATATTTGCCATGATAATCACGCAACCTTTTTATCTCATTTCCTTCTTTTTACAAGAAAAAATGTACTTTTAAAATGAACAATATACAAATAGCAAACAGCCCTTATTTCATATACATTTCTTTACACTACTATATCTTTATTTCTATTGCTAATAACAAAAAAATATGATAAAATTCAAATAGTAGAAAGTAGGGATATTATGGATAATCAAAATAATGGTACAGGGAAAACAATATTAATAGTCATTTTATTATTGTTGGTTTTAGGTCTAACAGGTTATATAGTTTATGATAAAGTAATTACTACAGAAACAAATAATGAAGTAAAAGAAGAAAGTAGCATTACTCCAGAACCAGAAAAAACAGCAATTTCAGGTTCATATGTTTATGAAGGGGCATATGAGCCAACGCCTGAATTAACGCTTCATTTAGAATTAAAGTTAAATGAAGATAATACTTTTATATTATATAATAGTATAAATTATGCCGCAGCATATAAAGGAACATATACATTAAATGGAAGTAAACTTACACTATATGCTATTGAAGCAGATCATTTTCAATCTGAAAATTCTAGAGATATTGTAAGCTCTGACACAGTTGAATGCACATATGATGAAACTAATAATATTGTTAATATCAATAAATGGTATTACCATTGGTATAATGATGAGACAAAGAAAGTTGAACACAATACTGAAACCTATAGCAGCGTAAAATTAACCCAAACTAAAACATTAGAAAACATAGACAATGGTGAATTGTTCGGCAATTAATAAAACATTATAAATAATTACAAAAGATTTATATTAAGAATGATTAGTATAAATCTTTTTATTCTATAAAGAAATCAAAAAATTTGCCTAAATTAAAAAAATAATATATAATTGTTACCGGTGATGCGAATGAATATCGATATTATGACCTTAAAAAGTGGTATAGATGATTATTTAGAAATAGATGAAACTTATTCTTTCTCTAAAGAAGAATTAAAAGACACAGAGATTATAAGCCTAGATAACTTAAAAGTAAAAGGTGATATTTCTAAAAATAGTATGAATGAATATATTATAGATGTAGATGTTATGGGAACAATGGTACTTCCTTGTTCTTTAACCCTAAAGCCCGTAAATTACGATTTTCAAACAAAAATTGAAGGAAATATTGAAGAATTATATAAAGAAATAGGCAAAAATTTAGAAAACAATCAAAAAACACTTGATATTTTACCAATAATATGGGAAAATATATTAATGGAAATTCCCATGAAAGTCGTAAGT
>ONXO01000108.1 GCA_900321795.1 uncultured Eubacteriales bacterium | reverse complement strand
CATGTACATTCAAAAATGGCGGTACAACGTACAATGACACCAGCAAAACTACAAAACAAGGCTGTAATTCAGCAACAACATGTACAGACTGGAGCACATGCTCTTCAAGTGGAACACAAACAAGAACATGTACATATAAGAATGCTGGAGTATCATATACTGACTCAAGTTATACAACTACTCAAAGCTGTACATATTGCAATCCATCAGAAAGTGATGCTATAAACGGCTATAGGTGCTACAACGGTGTTAACACATATATCCATTCTTGCCAGCCAATATGTAACTCTAACCCAACATGTAATGGTGGTACTATTAATAGACAATCATTAAAAGCAGCATGCCCAGTAACATACACATGTTCAAAAGATGCAACACCAGGATGCGCACAAACTAACGGTCAATGGAAAGCCGCGGGAGGCCAATGCTATAGAACTAGAAGCGATTTATATAATGCAGGTGATGATATTGGCTCATGGACAACTCAAGTTGCTTGTAAGCAAAACTGTACTACTTCAGGATATTCATGTACGTTAGTTGGTAGCAGTACTTGGTGGTGCCGTAAACCTGCTTCATGTTCAGGTGGTGCAACATTATCTAACGGAACATGTTATCAGTATAAAGCATATGACTCATACACATGTAGTGAAGGAACACTTTCAGGAACTAAATGTTATCTATACAACCAGACAAGTACAGTGTCTGGATGGACATGTACACAGAATTGAGGTTGATTATGAAAAAACGAATTATAATAATATTAAGCTTATTAATGCTTGCTATTTCAGCGATATTTATAGCTAACTTAAAATCAACAAAAGCAAATGAGCAAATTGCTAATAGTGAAGAAAATCAAATAAGTAAAGAAATTAAAGACCTAACAAAAAAAGAAGGCATAAAATTTGCCTACACATACCAAGGTGCTCCAACTAATTTGGATTTAGATGACCTTATAAGCGGAGTGGGTGTAACATATTCAGCTACACTCACTTGCACCAATGGTACAACAGGCACTATTGAAAATGGGCATGTTAAAATTACTAATATAAGTATTCCGTCAGAATGCTCAATAGACTTTGATGATGTCACAACATATCAAGTCACTCTTACAGCAGCAAACAGTTCAGAAGGAACTCAGCAAAAAAATATAATTGCAGGTTCTAGTGATACATTTACAGTAACACCAAGTTCAGGCTATACATTAACAGGTGCAACAGTAAGCTGCACACAAGCAGCTGCAAGCATAAATACTTCTACAGGAGTAGTAACAGTATCTAACGTAACACAGACTCAAACATGTACGGTTACATTACCATCAGATTTACCTACATATGTAGTAACATTTGACGAAAACGGTGGTGCCTCATGGACGAGCGGTACATGTACTTCACCATCAACTTTGTCAAGTACAACATGTACTAAAACAGTAGTCAGCGCTCAAACCTATGGAGCTTTGCCAACACCGACACGCTCAAATTATAGTTTTGATGGATGGTATACTTATAGGCAAAATGGGTCTGGGAATCTAATAACTGATACCAGTACAGTGTCTATATCAGCAAATCAAACACTGTATGCCCATTGGACAGAACATCCTACAGTTACTATGGCTGGTGCAAATAGCTATAGCAGCGGCGACTTTTCTATATCATCATCATCTGCAGAAGTGCATACCCGCGTCGGAACCGCTATGTCTTATATGTATGTCGCCCCAGGCGATACTCTTACATTCACAATAACACCAAAATCTGGCTACACATTAACAGATGCAACAATAAGTTGCACGCAAGCTACAGCGAGCTTAAATACTTCTACAGGTGTTGTAACAATTTCTAATGTAACAGAATCACAGATATGTAATATAACTCTTGGCCAAGTAAGAAACATTACATATAGCTCATTTAATCCAGCTACTACTTCGCCTACTGCCGGGCAGCAACCAACTCAAATGACTTCGATTGGAAGTACAACATTTACATTTAGCACACTAGCTGGAGTAGGTAATTTAAGATGTAGTGCTAATAAGATTTCATGTTCTAATGCAACATGTACAGCAACCACTACAACATGTCAAAATTCTAACGGACAAAATAAGAGCTGTAAACTTATAACTATTTCAAACGCAACAGGCAATGTTACAATTACATGTAGTTCTTGGGGTACCATTTATTAAAGTTTAGTTATATCAAAATTAATCTTAGAAATTTCTAAGATTAATTTTTTATAATTTATTGTAACAAACCAGTTAGTGTAGAATAAGTGTGGAGATTTTAATTCTAAAAAATACACTTATAATTGATAACTTAATTTTAAGTAAGAAGAAGTAGATAGTCAATATCTATTTCTTTTTTATATCAAATTTTAAATAATATATATTTCTTTTCTAAGAGAAGTTAATTCATTGTATTTGTTATTATCAGCAGGAGAATCGAAAATGGGAAGAGATGTAGTTATTTTATATTCTAAAGGATGATTTGAAGTAAGTCTTTGATCATATTTAATGTTACATAATTTTTTAATTTTAATATTTAT
>ONXO01000076.1 GCA_900321795.1 uncultured Eubacteriales bacterium | reverse complement strand
CAATTTGACTTTGTATGTAATGGCTATGAAATGGCAAGTGGAGCAGTTAGAAATCATGATATAAAAACTATGGTAAAAGCTTTTGAATTAGCTGGATATGATGAAAGTGTAGTTGAAAACAAATTTAGAAGTTTGTATACTGCATTTAAATATGGTGCGCCTCCTCATGCTGGAATGGCTCCAGGTATAGATAGAATGATTATGCTTCTTTTAGGAGAAGAAAATCTAAGAGAAGTACAGGTTTTTCCACCGAATGTTTCAGGAGTAGATAATCTTATGGGTGGGCCTACTGAAGTAACTGAACAGCAATTAAGAGAAACTCATTTAAAAATAAGAGATTAAGCAAAAAAATACTAAAAAAACTTGACATAACATATATTTTATTGTATTATTAACTACGTAAAAAGAGAAAGAAGTGTATCCGTGCGCTCACCTGATTAGCAATAGCTAGTAGGTAAAAAGCTTATTTAAATAATAATATAATATAATATTGTTTTAAGCTTAAGTGGATACATGTGTGTATTCACTTTTTATAATTTATGGAGGTGCTTTAAAATAGCAAAACAAAAAGATGATGTTCTAATTAATGAACAAATAACTGCCGAAGAAATGATGGTAATCGGACCTAATGGAGAAAAGTTAGGAATCAAGAAAAAACAAGATGCTTTAACGCTTGCGACATATGCTGGACTTGATTTAGTACTTATGAGCAATGGACCTATGCCTGTTGCTAAAGTAATTGATTATAACAAGTTTAAATATGAAAAAAGCAAGAAAGAAAAAGAACAAAAGAAAAAGCAAAGAGAACAAAATCTAGATTTAAAAGAATATCGTTTATCAGTAACAATTGATACTCATGACTTTGAAACTAAATTAAGAAATGCTTATTCTTATTTGGAAAAGGGACATAAAGTTAAAGTGTCTGTTAGATTTAAAGGAAGACAACTAGCTCATCCAGAACTAGGTAAAGATGTAATATTAAAGTTTGCAGAAGGACTTAGTGAAATAGGAGTCATATGTGAACAACCTAAACTTGAAGGCAGAAGTATGAGCCTTTTAGTCGCACCTAAATAAAAGTAGAAAGAAGGAGAGAAATATGCCAAAACAAAAAACACACAAAGGTATAGCTAAAAAAGTAACTGTAAGACCTGGTGGAAGTACTAAAATAGGAAAACCTGGTGCTAACCACAAAACTGGTAAGAAACCAACAAGTTTCAATAGAAATCATAGAAAAGGATCTGTTTTATCACAAGCTGATACTAATAGATACAAGAAAGCTTTAAGGGGGTAATAAGTAATGACAAGAGTTAAAGGTGGAATTGTTTCTAGACAAAGAAGAAAAAAAGTTTTAAAACAAGCTAAAGGATACTTTGGAAGTAAACATAGACTATATAAGACTGCACAAGAACAATTAATGCATTCTGGAAGATATAGTTTTAATGATAGAAAGAAAAATAAAGGTAACTTTAGAAAATTATGGATAACAAGAATAAATGCTGCTTGTAGAGAAAACGAAATCAGTTATTCTAAGTTCATTGATGGACTAAACAAAGCAGGTGTTGAAATTAACAGAAAAATGCTATCTGAACTTGCAATCGTTGATATGAACGAATTTGCTAAACTTGTAAAGGTTGCTAAAGATGCTTTAGAAGGCAAGGCTGGTAAAGTAGAAACTCCTGCTGAAACTAAAGAAAAAACGAATGATTTAAATGGCAAAACAGTTGCTGAATTAAAAGAATTAGCTAAAGAAAAAGGTATAGAAGGTTACACAACTATGAAAAAAGCTGACTTACTTGCAGCTTTAAACTAGAAGAGTAATCTTCTTTTTTATTATTTAAAGTATTTAATAAGGTACTGAAATTTGACATATATTTAATAACGTGATATAATGTATTTAGCAGAAAGGAATGAATTGAAATAAAAGATAATTATCACTCGAAATATAGTTCATCTAGGTATAAGGTAATAAATGCATTTTATGATGTGCTTGATGAAAATGAAGCTCTTATTTTTCCAGGCAAAGAAATTGATGAATTATTACTCAAAGAATTAAATCAAAGAGCTGAGCATAATGATAAAACAGTAATTGCTTTTAAAGAAAAGAATTATGTAGTATATGAACTACTTAGAGTAAAAAGATTAAAAAAAAGATTTAAGACACT
>ONXO01000046.1 GCA_900321795.1 uncultured Eubacteriales bacterium | reverse complement strand
GATGGTGACCAGATGGCTGTTCACGTACCACTTTCAGAAGAAGCTCAAGCTGAAGCAAGACTTCTAATGTTAGGAGCTAACAACATTCTTTCACCAAAAGATGGTTCTCCAATCGTTACACCATCTCAAGATATGGTATTAGGTAACTACTACTTAACACTTGAAATTGCCGGTGAAGAAAAC
The DNA here is from genome assembly GCA_900321795.1 of uncultured Eubacteriales bacterium. Lineage (GTDB taxonomy): Bacteria > Bacillota_I > Bacilli_A > RF39 > UBA660 > RUG727. Next base: position 12,404 of record ONXO01000046.1, on the reverse strand, counting down.
GAAGGTAAAGCTTATAAAAACCCTAACGAAGTACTTATGGACTATGAAAGAAGAAATATAACACTTCACACTAGAGTAGTTGTACCAGCTAAAAGTTTCACTCACAAAGTATGGTCTGATGATCAAATGGATAAATATCTTGTAACTACTGCAGGTAAGATAATATTTAATGAAATCATGCCGGATGCATTTCCTTATGTAAACGAGCCAAGCACTGCTAACTTTGAAGGTTTAACACCTGATAAGTTCTTCTTGGAAAAAGGTACTAATCTTATTGAAGCAGTTAAAGAAATGCCTGTAGTTAAAGGATTTGTTAAAAATGATTTAGAAAAATTAATTGCTCAGATATTCAAAAGATTTAAAACAACTGAAACTAGTGTATTCCTAGATAAATTAAAAGATCAAGGATTCAAGTATAGTACACTTTCTGGTATTACATTTAGTTTAAGTGATATTCCAGTAAGTGACCTAAAAGAAAAGATGATTAATGATACTAAGGAAACAGTAGCTAAAGTTAATAAGCAATATACTCGTGGTTTAATAACTGATGAAGAAAGACACAATAAAGTAGTTAAATTATGGCTTGATACTACAAAAGATGTTCAAAAAGCAGTTATGGATGAACTTGATAAAGTTAAATCTGAAAATCCACTTGCTATGATATTTACATCTAAAGCCAGAGGTAATGCTTCGCAGCTTGGACAGCTTTCAGGTATGCGTGGTATCATGGCTAAGCCAGATGGTGAACAAGTTGAAGTTCCAATCACAGCTTCATTTAAAGAAGGCCTTGACGTTCAAGAGTTCTTCCTAAGTTCACATGGTTCAAGAAAAGGTACTGCTGACACTGCACTTAAAACAGCAGATGCAGGTTATTTAACAAGAAGACTTGTTGATGTAGTACAAGATTTAATAATTAAAGAAGAAGATTGTGGTACTATTCAAGGACTTGAAGTATCAGCATTTGTTGATGATAAATCAGGAAGTGTACTAGAAAGTCTAGAAGATAGAATTATAGGTAGATTTACTAACCAGAAAGTTATTAATCCTGAAACTAAAGAAGTTATCATTGAAAAAGGTGAATTAATCACTGAAAATATAGCTAAGAAAATAGTTAATGCAGGAATAACTAAAGTAGAAATAAGAAGCGTTCTAACATGTAAGACACACAATGGTATATGTCAGAAGTGTTATGGTAGAAACCTTGCAACTGGTAATTTAGTTGAAGTTGGAGAAGCTGTAGGTATAATGGCGGCTCAATCAATTGGTGAACCAGGTACACAGCTAACAATGCGTACATTCCACACTGGTGGTGTTGCAGGTGCTGATGATATCACTCAAGGTCTTCCAAGAGTTGAAGAGCTATTTGAAGCTAGAACTCCAAAAGCTAAAGCTACTATTGCTGAAATTGGTGGTAAAGTTACTAAAGTTCAAGAAGATAAAGGTAAATTCAAGATTTACATCACTAATGATGTTGAAGTTCGTGAACACATAACTCTATATAATGCAAAACTTAGAGTAGCTAAAGGTGATATTGTTGAAGCAGGTCAAGCACTTACTGAAGGAAGTATAGCTCCTAAAGAATTACTTGCAGTTACAGATCCAACTACAGTTGAAGAATATATCTTAAAAGAAGTTCAAAAGGTTTACAAATCTCAAGGTGTTGATGTTGCAGATAAACACGTAGAAACTGTTGTAAAACGTATGATTAATAAGATTAAGATTGTAGATGCAGGAGAGACTGATTTTGTTGAAGGAACAGCTGTTTCAATGCGTGAATTTACTGAAAGAAATAAACCTTACATTCTTGAAGGTAAAGTGCCAGCAACTGGTAAAGCAATACTTCTTGGTATAACTAAAGCAAGCTTAGAGACAGATTCATTCTTATCTGCTGCTTCATTCCAAGAAACAACAAGAGTTTTAACAGATGCTGCTGTTAAAGGTAAGATAGATTACTTAAATGGTTTAAAAGAAAACGTAATTTTAGGTAAATTGATTCCTGCTGGAACTGGCGCTAAACAATATAATAATATTGAAATTATGCTTCAAAATGAATTCTTAAGTGATGATCCAACTGAAGTTTTAGAAGAACAATTTATATCAGCTGGTGAAGAAGATAAAGAAACAGAAGAGTAGAGAGTAAAATCTCTGCTTTTTTTGAAAGAGTATTCTTTAAAGGACACTTACCGATAGAAAGTAAAATAATGTAAAGCTTTAAAATTTAATAGTTTACTAGCTTTTCTTTTAGGTATAATAAATATATTGGGAGATGATTATGATGAAATTAGATGGAAAAGTAGCAGTAGTAACAGGAGGTTTTAAGGGTATTGGAAGAGGTATAGTTGATGTATTTATAAAGTATGGAGCAAAAGTAGTGATACTTGATTATGATGATGAAGTGCTTGGTTTAGAGAGTGAAAATATTTTTCCTTATCAAGTAGATGTTCGCGATAAAGAAAGATTAGAAGATATAATTAGTGATGCAGCAAGTAAATTAGGTAGAATAGACATACTTGTTAATAATGCTGGTGTTTGCGATTTAAAAGAGTTTGAAGAAATGGAAGACGAAATTAGAAATTACCATTTTGGAATTAATATTAATGGAGTATGGAACACTACTAAAGTAGTTCTTCCTTATATAAAAGCTAATGATAAAGGCGCAATTGTAAATATGTCTAGTGTTACTGGACCGATGGTAGCCGATTCAGGAGAAGTAGCTTATGCAACAAGTAAAGCTGCAGTACTTGGTTTTACTAAAAGTTTGGCAGCAGAACTTGCTAAAGATAATATAAGAGTAAATGCTATAATGCCTGGTTATGTAATGACACCACTAGTTGAAAATATGGCAAATTTATCAAATCCAGATGATCCTGAAAGTGTAATAAATGGAATAGCAAGCGCAATCCCTCTTGGAAGACTAGCTAACCCAGAAGAAGTAGGTGAACTAGCAGCATTTTTAGCAAGTGATGAAGCAAGTTATATAACAGCTCAAGGTATAGTAATAGATGGTGGAAGCACTTTGCCAGAAACAATGACTATGGGTGTATAATTTGACTATTAGGTTAAAATGTGCTATAATTGGTACATATTAAACAAAAGGGGGGTTTAATTATGGAAAATAAATATTTAAAATATCTCTTTAGTAATAAAGAGTATTATAATGAATTGAATAAGCAATATATTGAAACAATGGGGGTAAAAACTAAAAGAATTAATCGTAATGATTTAAAAGACTACTTATGTGGTAGAGCAGTATTAGGTAAAAAATACTTAGAATTTTTAAAAAGTTTGGAAATCAATAAGCTTGATTCTAATAATACTGCAGAAATAGGTAAAGGTTTTTGTGATAGTATTTTTATGGAAGAAAAAACACCTATAATAACTCCATATTTTTCACAGGATAGTTTTAAAGAACGCATTTTAAAAGCAAAATTTATAGTAAAAAATGGAGTTCCTATTCTAATTAATAGTAATAATGAAATTTTATTAGTTACTTCTGAAGAGATAGATACTTTTGTAACTCAAAATATATATAGTACTGATAATATTAAAGGCTGGGAAAAACTTAATAATAACTATGATACTTTTAATATAATAGTTGGTGCGTATGGCTTAACATCTGATAGTAATGTTAATGAAAAAATGAAGCAGTTATTAGAACTTAGAGATGCATTAGTTAATGCTACAATGTCTTTTGAAACTGATGGAGAGGCATATTTTGCTTCAGTTTATTCTAAAAGATTAAAAAAATAATCACTTGCAATTAAGTGATTATTTTTATTTTTCAAAGCTTCTTAATTCTTTAGCAGAAACTCTAACTTTTTTACCATTAACTACAACTGTTTGTAAGTTAACTTTTTGAGTTTTTTTAGTAGCCTTTAATGAGAAAGGTCTATTGTTTCCACTCATATTTTTTCTATTAGATATATTTTTAGCCATTTTGTGCCTCCTTAAACTTCTTATATAATTTACCATAAAATCTCGTTTAAGTCAACAAATTTAAGCTATTTCTGTTTAAGAAAGTTACTAATCAATATACTTTTGATATTTATTTAATAGTTCCTCAAGTTTCTCATATGCTTCTATACTTACTTTACCTTTTATAGATTTAAGTACTTCCTGTGCGTGTCCATCTAGTATGTAATCTACATTGGCTTTAACAGTATCTACAAATAGAGAGGCTTCTTCTACAGTAACATTGACTCCTTCTTTTTTACCATATTCAATAACATCTTCATTTGTCATCTTCATGGCATAAGATTTAATTAAGTTTTTATACATATCTATCACCAATATATTATATGCAAAAAAGCAAAATAAAAATCCTTATAAAAGGATTAATTATCTATATGGCGGAGACGGAGAGATTTGAACTCTCGCACCAGTTTCCCGATCTACACCCTTAGCAGGGGCGCCTCTTCAGCCTCTTGAGTACGTCTCCATTTCGCCTGACTACTTAATAATACCTTAATTTTCTTCAAAAGTCAATACTTCTCCAACATTAATTAATGAAGAAACATGAATGGGCGCTTCTATAGTATAGTACACGTTTTTTTTAGGTAACACAACTTTGAAAGGAGAAAGATTTTCATAGATTTTTAATACTTTGAAGTTCTTATCAGTTAATATCACATCTATATTTTGAAACATAAAAAATGTATGAATGCCATTAGTGTTTTTAAAAAGGTAGCAGTCTTTAATTATTTCTTTATTCCACATTAAGCCTTTTAATTTTTTAAAAAAAGTGTTCATTTCAATAACGTTTAAATTTTTATCTTTAATTTTCAAATTTTTCATAATAATATTATAGCTTCTTTCATTGACAAAATAAAGTAATTTTTATAAAATTATATTAGGAGAATATGATATGAAAAATAAACGTGGTCAAGCTTTAACGGAATATGTTCTAATTATAGCATTAATAAGTGTTATAGCTATTACTTTGGTTAATTTATTTGGCGGTTATTTAAAAGATGCGATAACTAGAACGGGATGTAGTTTATCAAATTCTGAGTATCATGCAGGAAATAAGCCGGGAGATGGTTATTGTGAATAAAAAAGGTTTTACGTTAGTAGAAATTTTAGCAGTTATAGCTTTAATTGCATTAGTAATGATTTTAATTGTGCCTAACATTTCTAAAATTTTTAGAAATAGTGTTGACACGACTATGAAAATACAGGAAAGTGGTATTAAAGAAGCAGCTTTGCTTTATTTAGAAGATTATTGTAAAAATCCACTAAGGGGTAAAACTTGCCCTAATACTGTAACTAGAAATGCGGATAATACTTTCTCTGGAACATTATCACTTACAACACTTGTTTCTGAGAAATACATAGATACTGTAAAGTATCAAAATACTGAGTGTACTGGAACAATAACGTATACAAATAATAAAGCATCAGTAAGATTAGTTTGTGGAGATGTTTACACATCACCAGCTAGTTAAATAATAAAGAAGGGATTAACATGAATAAAAAAGGGCAAGCACTTGTTGAGTTTATAATTATACTTCCAATATTAATAATGCTTTTTTTTGGAAGTGTTGATTTTGGAAGAATAGTAATTAGAAAGAATGAGCTGGAAAGTTTAACAACAGATATAGTGAAAATGTATGAAGAAGATAAATCATATGAAGAAATTGAAGCTTTCTTGAAACTTAATAATAAAGATAATACAATAAAGATTACAAATAAAGATAATCAATATATAGAGTTTTATCTTCAAAGCAAAATAGGTTTTATAACTCCTGGACTTAATCAGATTTTAGGAAAAGACTATAAAGTAGAAGTAAAAAGGGTAGTTTACTATGAATAAAAAGGGACAAAGCTTAGTGATATTTGTAATAGTGCTTCCTCTTTTAATACTTGCTCTTGCTACTATAGTAGATGTAGGACTTATGTATAATGCAAAAATAAGAGGAGAAAGGCTATTAGAAGAAGCTAAAGAAAAAAATCTAGATATAAAAGAGTATTTTAAAATAAATAATTTAAATGTAGAAATTAAAAACAATGAAACAAATGATAAAAACTGTGATATAATTAACTATAGGGTAGAAAGTGTATTTGGTAAAATAATAAAGATAAATGATTACTTAATTGAAGTGAGTGATTGTTAGGAAGGAAAAAAGAATGGCTGTTAAAATAAAGGGTAAAACAATTTGTTTATATGCACCTAAAGGAGGAGTAGGAAAAACGGTTCTTGCTTTAAACTTAGCTGGTGTATCAAGCACTATGGGGTACAAAACTTTACTCCTAGATTTTGATATGCATACAGGTAATTTATGTACTTTAATAAATGAAGATATAAATAAAAGTATTTATCATTTAACAGATGATTTATTAAATAATAGATATAAGAAGCTTGAAGATTATGTTTACAAATACAATGAAAACATAGATGTTTTATGTGCACCTAAAGATCCTAGACAAGGCAATAAAATAACGAGTAAATACTTGAAAGTAATTATAGATAAAGTAAAAAGAGACTATGATTTAGTAATAATAGATACCGAAAGTTCTATGAATGAAGTAAATATTATAACAATGGATACGGTAGATGAAAATTTGTTTATTATAGATAATGACTTATTTACACTTAAGAATACTAGAAACATTTTAAATATTTTTAATGATATAAACAAAGACAATTTTAGAGTACTTTTAAACTCTAGTATAGACTTTAAAACTCCATATTTTAGCAATAGTGATATTAAGAAAATAATAGGCGCTAATATTGACTATAGTATATCAAAAACTTCATATATAAAAGATATAACTAGTTATTTATATGAATGTAAGATACCTTCATTAGTGAGTGCTTATCCTAAAAAATATAAAACTGATTATAATACATTAAAACTTATTATAAATGATTTGAAAGGAGAGGATAAAGATGAAGAAAAGTAGCTTAACTGATGCATTTGATGTTACTTCATCTAGAGAAGTTATAACTCCTTTAACAGATTATGAGATATTTAAAGATAAAGTTTTGCTTGATGAATTGAGAACTAAGATAATAGAAAATCTAATTGATACAGAAGTACCTAAAGGAGCTTCTTTAAATGAGTATATTAATAATGAGATAGATAGATCTATTGAAGGATATGATTTAACTAATCTAGAAAGAAGTCATATTTATAATTTAATTGATAATGAAATAAATGGTTATGGGCCTTTAACCGAGCTTTTAAAAGATAAAAATATAACTGAAATCATGGTAAATGGTCCAGATGAAATCTATATAGAGATAGATGGAAGACTTATAAAAGACGAAAGTGTATCATTTATAAATGATGAACATATAATTAGAACTATTCAAAGAATGATTCAGCCTTTAGGTAGGACAATAGATGCATCTAATCCGATGGTTGATTCAAGGCTTAAAGATGGTTCAAGAATTAATGCTGTTATTCCACCACTTAGTTTAAAAGGCCCAGTTATTACAATAAGAAAGTTTAAAGAAAGTATAGCTGATATAGATGATTTACTTAGAATGGGTACTATGACTCCTTATATGGCAAGATTTTTAGAAGCTTGTATTTTGGGAAGACTAAACATGATTATATGTGGAGGTACTGGTTCTGGTAAGACAACACTTCTTAATATTTTAAGTAGTTTCATATCTCCAAATGAAAGAATAGTAACTATTGAAGATGCGGCTGAATTAAGACTTAGGCAAGAGCACGTTATTCCTCTAGAAACTAGGGTAATGAACTATGAAAGAACTGGAGAAATTACTATAAGAGACTTAGTTATCAATGCACTACGTATGAGACCTGATAGAATAATAGTAGGTGAAGTTCGTGGTAAAGAAGCTTTTGATATGCTTCAAGCTATGAACACAGGCCATGATGGATCTTTAACTACGATGCACGCAAACAGTCCAGTAGATGCACTAAATAGGCTTGAAACAATGGTGCTTATGAGTGGAATAGACATTCCTATTAAGGCTATAAGAGAGTATATAAACAATGCTATAGATTTAGTGGTTTGCATAGAAAGACTAAATGATGGAAGAAGAAAAGTAGTAAGTATAAGTGAGTTAGAAACTATAAAAGACGGATCTATAGTTCTTAAGGATATATTCGTTTTTAAGCAGGATGGTTTAACTGAAAGTGGAAGTGTTAATGGAGAGTTTATTAGATATGATTTTACACCAAAAGTGCTTAATAAATTGAAACAAAAAGGTATCATAGATATTGACTATATTTTTGAAAATCCAAAAGGAGGAAGTAAAAAATGAACGGGGAGGTCATAGTAGAATTATTAGCTGTTCAAATTACTGTTATTGGCCTTTTATTCCTAGTTCTTTTATATGTTTTAAAAGCAAGACATAATATAAGTTTAGATAAAAAATTTTCTAAATATACAGTTGAGCCTTTAGTAAACAAAGAAACAAGCATTTCTGATAAAATACTTATAATACTTCATATTATGGTTACTAAAGTTTCAAGTATTATAATAAAGAGTAAGATTCTTAGTGATTATGGTAAATCTTATGAAAAACACATTACTTATGATGAGCTTGAAAAGAGAAGTGGAATAGATTATATTTCTATCAAACTTTTATTAGGAGTATTCACATCTATACTTTATGTAATAACGATGATGTTTCAATATGTTAAGGTATCTTTTATAGGAATAGTTCTTTCTTTTCTAATAGGTTTTTTTGTAATAGATATATTTATTCAAATAGAATATAGAAAAAAGAGAAAACAGATTTCTGATGATTTACTCAAAGCTATTATAATAATGAATAATGCTTTTAAAAGTGGTATGTCTATAATGCAAGCTATAGAAATTGTTAAAAATGAGCTAGATGGAGCGATTGGCGACGAGTTTAAAAAAATACACCTAGACTTATCTTACGGTCTTACTATTGAAGTAGTTTTCTCAAGATTTTATGAAAGAGTACGTCTTGAAGATGTCAAGTTTATAACTACTTCTTTAACACTTTTAAATAAAACGGGTGGTAATATTGTCAAAGTATTTAAATCAATTGAAAAAGAATTCTTTGATAAAAAGAAACTTAATGATGAATTAAAGACTGTTACTGCTTCTAGTACATTTGTGTATAGATTTTTACTTATAATACCTTTTGCAATATGTTTTTTAATATTTACTCTTAATCCAGAGTATTTTAATCCACTTTTCAAAACACAGATTGGAATACTTATACTAATCCTAATTTTGCTTCTTTATACTCTTTATGTTCTTGTAGTTAAAAAGATAATGAAGGTGAATACATATGAGTAATAATTTAGTAGAGAAGATATACACTAAGAAAAGTATTAGTAGAATAAGGGCTAAAACAACTTTACTTGGTATTTATAATAAGATAGATCCAATAGATTTTATGAACTCAAGATTAATTATCAGTTTAATAGTATTCTTTGTTACATTATTAATCAGCAGTTATGCATATGTAGTGGCACCTTTAGTTACTTTAGCTGTTTACTTTGGTATGGAGTATTTTATTCTTGATATAAGAATAAAGAGAAGAGGAGTAAAACTAGAAAGTGAAGCATTATTCTTCTTTGAAGTTTTAACTCTTTCATTAGAAACAGGTAGGAACTTAAAAGCCGCACTTGAACTTACTACAAGAAATATTGATAGTGAATTATCTAAAGAGTTTCAAGTAACATTAGATGCACTTAAATATGGTAAAACTCTTACTGAAAGTTTAAATGATATGAAGAAGAGAATACCTAGTGATACTATAAATAATGTTATTCTTAATATTACTCATACGAATGTATTTGGTAGTGAAGTAGTAGATACATTATATAACCAAGTGGATTATCTAAGAGATAAAAAACTATATGAAGCTAAGGCTAAAATAGCGAAGATGCCAATTAAAATGAGTATAGTTTCGGTATTATTCTTTATACCTATAATACTACTACTTATACTTGGACCAGTGTTAATAAATATGATAAGTTAAAAGGATTGCAAATTAGAATTTTGCAATTTTTTTTAATTTGTTATTTGAAAAAACCACCTAACATTAGTTAGATGGTTAAAAGTCTGGTTTATATTTTATCCTAGCTTTATGTCCAAAGAATCATCCCATAATTTTTCAGGATATGTACCATTTTCTATTTCACTCTTAATAAAATTTTGTAATCTTACGGCATCTTCTCTATAAGTAACTCCCATCCATTTGGATGTGGTTGATATTACATCTACTACTTTTCCTCTTTTTATTTCTTCATCTATTATATCCGGAAGAAGCATTTCATAATTTAGTAAATTGTCTTTATTGTTATTAAAGTTATTAACCATATCTTTTTCAATAGTATCAAGTATTGATTTATTAAAGCCATTAAGAAGCATGCTTACTGGGTGATTATTATCAATTGTAAACTCATCTTTGCTTTTATCAAGTGGTGTGCATTTAACATGATCATTTTCTTTGATGCAAGCAGATTCAATTAGAGCAGTAACTTTGTTGTTATCACTAATTATAACACCACGTTTAACAGATCCGTTTTCACTCATAGTAGAAGCAACTGGGTAGCCAACAATAACATATCCATCATTTTTATCTAAGTATTCGCTTAACACTCTAAAAGCATCATCTCCATAGAAGTCATCTGCTGTACAAACTGCAAACTTTTCCGTAACTGCATGTTTGGCTGCATATATAGCATGTGCAGTTCCCCATGGTTTAACTCTTCCTTCTGGTACTTCAAATCCAAAAGGTAAATCACTAAGCCTTTGAAAAACATACTCTACATTTACTTTATCTTCGATTCTTTTACCGATAGTTTCTTCAACAATTTCTAAATCTTCCTTTTTAATAACAAAAACAATTTTATTAAACCCATGCTTAATAGCTGAGTAGATAGAGTAGTCCATAATGAATTCTCCATTTGGACCAACTGGGAAAGTTTGTTTACTTCCACCAAATCTGCTTCCCATTCCAGCAGCAAGTACAACTAAAGTTTTTTCCATATTATCATCCCTTAAAGTGATATTAATTTATCATATTTTATTTCTTTTGTAAAGAAAAAATGTACATCAGTACATTTAAACTTGATATTTTTAATTCATTTTGTCATTAGCTTTAGAAAAATCCATTATTTCAAAGAAATTATCAATATATAAATCTCTTTTATTTTCATAGTTTATATAATATGCATGTTCCCATACATCAATACATAGTAGGGCAGTCAACCCATGAAAATATGGGCAGTCCTGATTATAAAAGTTTACTATATCCAAATTTTTATTCTCATCCATAACTAGAAATGTGTAACCAGACCCTTTAACGGCTAAAGCCTTTTCTTTAAATGCCTTTTTAAAATCATCAAAGCTACCAAATGTTTTAATAATTTTGCTGTTTAAAGCAATATTTGGCATCTCTTTTTTTGTTGACATGCTTTCAAAATAAATATTATGATTTATGACTCCACCTAAATTAAATAAGATGTCCTCTCTATCGTTTCCTTCAAATTCCATAATATGACTAGATAACTCTTCTATAGGATATCGATAATCATACTTATTCTTAATTAAAAGAGCATTTAATTTATTTAAATAGTTTTCATGATGCTTCTTATGGTGCAAGCCTAATGTATGAGTGTCAATAAAAGGTTCTAATGAAGATAGTTTGTAAGGTAGTGGTTTTAATTTATACATAATCATCCCTCCAAAAAATTATATGTTATAATTCATTATTTAAACTCTTTAAATTTTCATTAATAACTAAATAATTAGTTGTTAAAAGTATAGAAGCTATTGAAACAGCATTTTTTAAAGCAGTAATAGATACTTTTAATGGATCAATTATTTTAGAAGAAGTAATATTTATGATTTTTTGCATTTCAAAATCATAAATAACATTATAATTAGATTTCATTATCTCTTCTTTTATTTTTAAGTAATTCAAACCTGCATTTTCCATTATTTTCTGGAATGGAATATTTAATGCTTTTTTTAATAGCTTTTCGCCTAAAATGTTTTCATTTAAAGAATTACTAACTTTTAAGTAAGTTATTCCTTCTCCATAAACAATTCCTTCGCTTGCTATTTCTAATGCACATAAGGCATCATCAAAACGCATTAATTTTTCTTTGATTTCAGTTTTAGTATTTCCTCCAACATATATTGTTGCAATACCAGTGCTTAAATGAGATATACACTCTCTTAAAAATTCTTTTTCATAATCGGAAGAAGTTAGAGTAATCTTTTTTTCTAAATCTTTTATTCTTTCTTTAATACTATCATTATCATTTATTATTGTTACTACACCTTTATTAATTTTAATATTTTTAATGTGTCCTGCATCATTAAAACTAACACTTTCAAAATTCACATTCCTGATGTTGCAAGAGCTAAGAGCTTTAATATCTTCTTCAATGGCTTCTTTTCTTGAGGCATAATCGGGGGTTTTGAAAAGGTAT
>ONXO01000109.1 GCA_900321795.1 uncultured Eubacteriales bacterium | reverse complement strand
CGATTTGGGCGGCTTTGTAGTATTTCTCTCTGTCCATTTGTCAGGTGTTTTTGAACAAAATATATAGTGCAAAAATCGTGCCAAAATACTGATTTTTAGCACTTTATTTTCGTTATTTAGAACCATTCTAAACACGGTAAAAAGATGGAAAAAGCGGTTTTTGCTTGCTTTCCCCATCCTCTACTTTTCCCTATCGTTTTCGGTGGAAAATTTGGCATTTTTTTCGCTCAAAGCAGTTACTTGTTTTAAAGTAAAGCATATTAATTACTTATCAATTTTCAAAAATTGACATTAAATGCATTGTTTATCAGTAATTTATTCGATGAAATTTTTATGCAAGTACGAGTTTTTTAATGCCAAAAACGAGTTTTTTAATGCCATTTTTGGCTCAAAAGACGAGTTTTTTAATGCAAAAATTGTCTTTTACGAGATTTGCTTTTTTAATCTCGTTTTTTGTATCTTTGCAGCCGAAATCTAATTGTATTGTTCGTAATACTATAAACTTTAATGGGATGGAAACAACATCTTTCAGGGACACTGGCAAGGATAGAATAAACAGCGCTGTCGTTCATAACAAGGATTTGATTCAAAGTTACATTTTGACCACGGCCAAATATGACTATACCATTTATGAAAAAAGGATATTGTATCGGTTGATCGAGATGGCGCAAAGCCAGGTCGAGGGACATCACTTCGGAAACGGAGGGTGTATCAAGATCGAGCCTACCATCTGGGGGGATCAGAAGTTCACATTCCGGACTTCGTTCTTCCTTAAAGACGAACAGGATGAGAATTATACCAATGTCAAGAAGGCTTTGGACGCGCTTTCCGACAAATCCATCGTCTATGAGGATGAGAACCATTGGGAGAAAATGCACATCATAGAGGGCCCGAGCCTACACAAGCGTGATGGAACTGTTGACTTCAAGGTTGATGCAAGGGTTTGGCGGTGCATTTTGGATTTCACAAAGGGTTATCGGAAATATCAATTTGAAACAGCGTTTTCGTTTAAGAGTGTCTATTCGATGAGATTCTATGAATTGATGAGTGGCCAAGAAAAACCGCTTTCTTTTAGCCTCGTCCAATTAAAGGAAATGTTCCAGGTCGGTAAAAAATATTCCCGTATCAATGATTTTATAAGGTTTGTGGTCGAGCCGGCAAAGAAAGAGTTGGACGCATGTTCCCCTTATTCGTTTGAATACAAGCCAAATAAGGAAGGGAAGAAGATAGTTGGCTTTACCTTCTTTCCCATATATCAGCAATGCTATCGAGATCCAGAGCTTGAGAAAAACGAGTTGCAAAGGAGAGTTTCGCTGTCGTGGGAACTCGATAAAAAAGAGATTGACTATCTGAAAAACACCATGCTTTGGCCTGATGCTTCCATTCGTAACAATAGGGATTTGTTATTGCAGGCAAAGGCCAGGATTCCAATGTTCCTTGATGTGCTTGTGGAATTGCAAGGGAAGTCCAGGCTTATGCGCAATCCTATTGGATATGTTGTCAATGCCTTGAAGGGAAGGCTTGATGACATGGATAAAGCACCTCGTAGAGGCCAAAAGATTAGCAATATATAAATATATAAATGTATAAATGTATAAATATATATTTATATAGAAATTTCGTATATTTGCAGCGTAAAATATCAAAGATATGAATACAGTAATAACATTTGCAAACCACAAGGGCGGTGTTGGGAAGACTGCTTCGGTGGCTTCCATTGGTTCAGTAATGGCCGCAAGCGGTTTTAAAGTCCTGATGATGGATCTCGACACCCAATCGAACCTAACTCTTCACTTTCTGAAACAGATTCCGAAAAGGACCATTTATCACGCTTTCCTTGAACGGAGAGAGCCGCCCATCCATCATGTCCGCGAGAATCTTGATTTGGTTCCGAGCAGCCTTGATATGGCTGGTATCGAGACAAAGATAGTTTCAATGAGAAGAAGGGAGTTTATCATGTCTGATTTGTTGTGTCAGTGTTGGGATCAGTACGACTATATCCTGATAGACTGTCCTCCGTCTCTTGGAGCCGTCACGATGAACGCCCTTGCCGTGGCGAAATTTGTTGTTGTTCCCATGCTTGCCGATTTGATGTCAAGTTATGGGCTTGATATGATGTGCAGATTCTGTGTTGATCTTCAGGACATCAATCCGGGTTTATGTGTCAATTACATTTTCTTCAATAAATACGAGAAGAACTTGAAAATGACAAAGGCCATCGAGAACAGCGTAAGGGCAAAGTTTGGGTTTAGGGTTCTCAATACGGTTATCCATAAGAACACGGATATTGCCCAGGCTCCACTCAACTTCACAGATGTTTTAGACTTCAAGCCGGACAGCAAAGGAGCGAAAGACTATCAAGCTTTAACGGAAGAGCTTCTTTCTCGCATGAGGAAAGATAGTCCGTATTATGATAGTATTATATAAATATATAAATATATAAATATATATGAAAAAGGAATTAGAAGTACCCGAGCTGAATCTACCTGAAACAGACCCGCTGTCTCCCTATCATGATCTGGTTCACAACAAGGCGGTGGCCGAAACTGTAAGGACAAGTTTTGTCTTTACAAAGGAGGACTTTCTGCGTATCAAGATGTATGCAGCCAAACATGGGACGACCATGACTGCATTATTTACAGCTTACATTAAATCTTTACCTTCAGAGTAATATGATCAACAGTAATCTTAACCATGCGAAAAAATGACTTCTCAATTTTACGGACAAATCGACCTGACTCAAATTGAAGCTTTGGATAGGATACACCCAGGGCTGATACGTAGGGTGAAGTTCCACAACGGGGAACATCTTTTACTTACCGTAACTATTCAGCAGTTTCCCGTGCCGGATAAATTTGGCAACACACATGCCGTTGTAGCCTATTGCCAAAAAAAGGATCGTAAGGATGGTGGTGGTAACTATTATATTG
>ONXO01000058.1 GCA_900321795.1 uncultured Eubacteriales bacterium | reverse complement strand
TTTCTCATATGAGCAACAATACGGTTACCAAACGCAATTCTAAAATGTTTAATAACATAATTATCCATATCTTCTATCTTTTGAAGTGTATCCTCACTTAACTGATTATTGTTAATTGCATCAGTAAACATTTTATTTAAATAAGAATAATTAATATCTTGCGCAGGTGTTGGAGTTGGTTCAAAAACCTCTCCTTTATCATTTATATCAATTGGCATCGCACGGTCATATACCTTATCTGTTACCATAAAAGTAGAATCATCATTATTAATGGTTCCAATATACCATACATTAGGACTTATTTTAAGCTTACCATCAGAAAGCCTCTTAGGGTCATTAGACCAACCACTTGAAACAAGCTCAACAAGCCATTCATCTTGGTTCGGCATCTCTAGTATAGAAAGCATCTCTGCAAAATAATACTCGACACGCGCAATATTCATTTCATCTAGAATTACAGTAAATACATCATCAGTATACCCTGCTTCATAAATAGTTTTTAAAACATCTGTTTCATTAAATTTCTTCGTAAACTCATTAAAATAGCCAAATAACTCGGTACGATCACGCCACGAAGGCTGTACAGATGCCACACACGAATCATGTTTCAAAAATTTTCCCCAAGCATAAGCAAGAGAAGTTTTACCAGTACCAGAAATACCCTGTAAAATTATTAGTTTTGTCGAAGCTAAAGCCGCAATAAATATTCTAATCATTTCACTCTTATAATAAAGTTTTAATTCACTAGCCGCAAAATTTCTAAACAATTCAACTAATTCTTCCAAAGTAAAACTATTGTTATAATTTTTAATAGTATAATTAGCAAATTCCAAATCAATATTATTTAATTTAGCAAACCTCTTGCCATCATCATTGCTATCTTCCTCACTTGCCTCTTGTACCTCTTCAGTATCACTCTGACTAGGCTTTAATCCTAAATGTGAAACCTTCATTGCCAAAATATCTTCTTTCTCTTTTACTAAAGTAGACACTTCATCATTTAAAGTAGCAACCTCATCAAGAAGCTCTTCTTGCTCAACTATAGTCTTTCTAAAACGAATATATTTTCTTATTAATAAAACTATAAGAAAAGCAAGGCCACCAACTATTAAGATTAAAAGAACAATAGCTATTACTACAAATACCCATTCTGGACCATTAAAATCATCCTTATAAAAATTTATAATACTTAGATAACTTTTAAAATCAAATATTTGTCCTATTGCTTTAACAAAAGCCGATAAAATAGTTAGAAAACCACCAAAAAACTGACCTAAAAATTCATATATAAATCTAAATAATGTATCCAAAATCTCACCTTCTAACTATTTATAAACAAAACATCAAACTTATCTTTGAACTTATTGTAAACATCGTTATCATCAGTAATCACATAAGCAAATAATTTAAATAATTTCAAATTTTCATCAGTAAGCTCAAAATCTTTATCAATCATTAAAGCAATTTTAAAACCATTTCTTATGAGTTCATAAACCTTATCACGATTTAAGACATATTCATTATAATTAATTTTTAAAACAACTTTTTCTTTCATAATATCATTATCAAGATATTTTAATAATTTTTCATTTTTTTTCTGCTTTGAAACAATAGTGAAAACATAATCAACAATATATGTTTTTGTAAAATTACCTTTTATTACATCTTGAAGAGCCTTAACAGCAACCATTGGATAAGTAACAAAAGTTTTTTGCTCTTTAATATTCTTACTATTAAACACCTTAGAAACTAAATAATCACTAAACACTTTAGAAAATTTTAAGTTATGATCAAGTACACAATAAAATATATTGTCCTTTATTTTTACATAATTTACATCAAAGTTTTTATCAATAAAACTTTCTAAATATTCTTTTTTTGCCAGTAAATCTTCTTCAAGTTGATTATAAATATTAGCTTCAAAATCCTTATCTACTAACTTAAGTTCAATTATTCTAAACTTCTTTATCTCTCTAATAAGTTTCCTAACTGAATCACACTCAACAACCCCATCAAAAGCAAGAATATACTTAAACATTTTAAACATATATTCTGCCTTAAGTTTATATTTTTCGTCATCCTTAATACCCTGAAGTGATAGTTTCAAATAGTAAACTATATTCTCTTCAAAACGCTCACTAACAACAGGATACATATTATAGTACCTTGTATTAATGTATGCATTTATTAAATCATCATAAATATCCTGATCAAAATAATGATCTAGTATTAATTGCAAATATTTTTTTATTGAATTTTGTGAATAAGAAATATATTCACTCGCTATATTAAGATTCATAAAATCAGCTCCTAATAACTATAACTAACATGTATTACATCACTTGCGCTATAGTCTACACTTTTATTCTTCTTATAAAATTTTAAAACACTACTTATACTAGGACTCATATCAAATTTAAATTTCTTTACATAATCATAACCATCTATAGTTTCTGTTTCAATATCATAGGCATTTAAATAATCAGTAGCCGTACTATCTACTCTAATAACATTTGGATCAAAACTAACAGTAATAACAGCAGAAGCACATTTTTTCTTATTGACATTACTTAAACTATTATAAGTAGATTCACTAATACTATCACCCACCGCATAACTATCAAATGCTTCTTTAACAAAATATGAATCAAGCGTATTTGTAACTTTTAAATTTAAATATGGATTTCCTGCCATATCACTTATTTCATGACCAAGCCCATATTTGCCTACTACAAATGTAAAAGATGCCGATAAGGTTTTAACGTATGGCTTAGTAGAACTCGCACTAATCTTAACAGTAACACTATCATTATCATTAAAAATTGCAGTTGGTGTCATAGTAAATACAAAACTATC
>ONXO01000057.1 GCA_900321795.1 uncultured Eubacteriales bacterium | reverse complement strand
AGTTGAACCAACACCTTTTTTAGATGCGAATAGTTGTAAATCTAAACTCATGAATTTCATTTATTAGTCCTCCTTAACTTTAATATTGTCTTTGTAAGTTTTCTCTATTTCTTTTAAAGTTCTATATAAATTATCAAGAAGTGTATTTGTTACTTTATCCTGTTTTATATTTTTTAGATAGAAATCATTACTATCATTGTATTCAATTGCTTCTTTATCAAAAGACAAAATTGCATTGACAGTAGTTATTAGAGAAGCGCTTACACCAGCACATACTATATCTTTCCCGTAATTAGCATACTTAGCATGTCCTGATAATCTTATTTCTTCTATAATGCCGTTATTTTTTTTAAATCTTGCATTAATCATCTTACTTCACTTCGATTTTCTTAATTTGAATCTTAGTATAAGGTTGTCTATGACCTTGTTTCTTTCTAGATGATTTAGTTTTGTTTTTGTATTTGAATACTATTACTTTCTTTTGTTTACCATGTTTGATTACTTCAGCAGTTACTTTAGCACCTTTTACTGTTGGTGTACCTATTTTTCCATCAACATATAAAACTTCATCAAATACAACTTCTTTTCCAGCTTCAGCATCTAATTTCTCAACGTATAACTCATCGTTTTCAGAAACTAAATATTGTTTTCCACCAGTTACGATTATTGCTTTCATTATTTTCCCTCCTTCAATAAGACTCGCCTTTAAGGTAAGCATTAGCTTTTATAACCTATTCCGTGCGGTTGTAGAGAAAGATTTCTACAAACGTCATAATTTTACCACAATATAATGTGCAAGTCAAACATTTCTCTTTAATTTATTACTTAAAGACTTAAATGCAATTTGTTATATGATACAACTATATTAATTATTATTTTTTAACATGCTTTTTTTGATATGAGCCAGAAAATTCTTCTGTTTTTAATAACTTAGCTAATTTTCTAAGTGCTTCTATTTCACAATAGCTAATGTATTGTTTAGTCACTCCCATTAAGTCAGCAACTTCTATTTGACTTTTATAAATGCCATCATTAAAACCATATCTCATTATAATAACTTCTCTTTGACCTTTAGTTAAAATATTAAATGCTTTCTTAATATTAATCATAGTTTCTTCTTTAGTTATATCTTCAGACATATCTTCATTAACTATTAAAGATGAATCATAATTTAAATCTTCTTCTGATAAATCATCTAAACTTTCTGGAAAATATGCCATTTTTAATAAATTAGGTAATTTTTCATAAATCTTATCTGAAATAGCGCCTTCATCAAACAATCTTTTTCTTATGATATCTATATTATTTATATTATCACTAATTTTTCCCTTATTTTGTTTTTCAATGTCCATTTTAATTTTATGTATATTTCTATTTGTTACAGATAGCGAAAATAAGTCTAGACTAACTACTCCATCTTTAATAAATGAGAAAATCGATTTATTTGCATATGTAGTAAACTTAACACCATAACTTTTATCATAGTTTTCAATAGCTCTTATAAGTGCTTCATAGCCATAGCTTTCTAACTCTTCAGGCTCATAAACCAAATTCATAAAAAACTTATGTACAATATTTCTAACTAAATACATATTTCCTAATATTAATTGATTCTTTATTTTCAAATCTCTTGTATCTTTATATTTATCTAATAAAATCTCTAGCTCTTCACCAGTTATAGGTTTTGGTATATCCATGTGTGTTTTTTTTACATATTTATAGTTACTATTTTTATCACAAAATAAAGCATCTCTACCATGAACTTCAATATCTTTGCTTTGCAAATAACTAATGGTATATTTAATTTCAAAATCACTCATTTTGCTTCTTTTTAAATCTGATAAATTTACATGTGCTTTTTTATTTTCTCCACTTTGGTCATAAACTGTATAATAAGGCAAGAATACATTATCCAAATATTTTTCTAAATCTGTATAATCTTCTAATACAATTTCCCCATATTCATTATATTCTATTTTTGCATAGATATTATTATCATCATAATACATATATTTCCCCCCATTAAGCACATATAATTGTACATAGTTTTGCACTGTTTGTCAAGAAAAAAAGAGTTAAAACTCTTATTTCATATGAACATCAATCTGATTAAATGGTATTTCTATTCCTTCTTTATCAAAAGTAGTTTTTAATAATTTAAAAAATTCTCTTTTAACACCAAAGTGTTTATATGGTTTAGTTATAATACATATTTTATATAAAACACTACTATCTTCAAATGATTCTACACCAAGAAGTTGTATTCCACTTTTAACGTTGTCCATTTTTTCTACCTTAACACTTAGTTTCTTTAATACTTTTTCTACTTTCTCTATATCTTCATTATAACTAATAGGTATATCTAAATACATACTAGTATCATATTCTGTATAATTAATTACACTACTAATACTACTATTATTTATTGTAAAAACGTCTCCTTGATAATCTTTTAATTTAGTTGTTTGAAGTCCTAAACTGATTACTTCTCCAGTAAAATCATTTATTTTAACAGTATCTCCTACATTGTATCTATTGTCTAATATAATAAGTATACCTGAAAGCATGTTTTTCATTGTATCTTGAAATGCAAGTCCTACAACTAAACCAACTATTCCAAGAGAAGCAAGAATGCTTGTAGTATTAACTCCATACAAATCCAAAGTCATTAATACGACAGTAAGTACAAGAATATATTTAAAAACACTATTAATTAAATTAACAACAGTTTCTCTTTTTTTATAATTTTTACCTTTATGATTTTTACTAATTTTATTTATAATATTACTAATAATATTATAAACTATTATAGCTACAAATATATATATAATTGGTCCATAAAATTTAACACTTAATAAAAAGTCCAATACTTTTTCCATATTATCCCTCTTTCATATAATAAAAGCCACTAAGTGGCTTAGAATTCATCTTTAATTTCAAGGTGGTCCATTTCTTCTATAACTTCAAGTTGTCCTTCAATTATAGATTTTAATCTTCTTTTTAATACTGTTACATTTCTTCTTAATCTATCAGCTTCTTCTTGCGCTCTTTCGGCCTTGATTAATGCATCATTAACTATTTTACTAGCATTACGCTTAGCTTCATTAATATAACTTTCCGCTTCATTTCTAGCTACACGCTTAATATCGTCCGCAGCATTTTCAGCATTAAATATAGCACGATTTAAAGTACTTTCTAAACTTTCAAATCTAATAAGTTCTTTTTTTAAAGCTTCTACTTTCCTATCGGCTTCTTTTTTTTCATTTAAAAGCCTTTCGTACTCATAAATAATTTTATCTAAATATGATTTAACTTGTTCTTTATCATAGCCACGAAATGTAGTATTAAAATTATTCATGTATTACCACCTTATCTTTATTTTTTTACCATTCTTCCCCATCGTTGTCTTCAATTTCTTCAGTTATTTCTCCTTGAACATCTATATTTTTAGGAGTACATAAATATATACCTTCTCCTACTTTTTGTAAATCTCCATTAATAGCATATAATGTTCCACTTATAAAGTCAATTATTCTTCTTTGTTGATCTTGCGTAACTCTTTTAAAATTAACTACAACACTATTTCTTGCTTTTAAGTGATCAGCAATAGCTTGACTTTCACTATAAGCACGTGGTTCAACTAAAATCATTTTATTAGATGCACCATTTTTAACTTCTTCAGCAGTCACAGTATAATACTCATCTTCAGTTATTTCTTTTTCTTCATCTTCATCTTTTCCAAATATAAAGTTTTTAAATGCCATAATATCCTCTACTTTCTTACTATATTTAATTTTATCATGAAAAAAGAACAAGTGCAATTAGTTTTTACTATTTTTATAAATAAAAATAATTAGAAATATTTAACTATTCCTAATTATTATTTGATTTAATGAGTTATTCTTTTTATTTCTAATCAGAAAGCTTTATTGTATAAGGATTTGTAGGCTCACCTGTTCCACCCTCTACAATTACATTAGCATTAAGAGAAATAACCGGACGGACAGCACGTAAGTATGTCGAAATCCCTTGATTATTTAAGCTGTCCCAAAGGCGGCCCAAACGGCCAGAGCCCGCAATGAACCAAACATTGGCAGAAGAATTACCAATACGGCCATTATATGGGCTCATTGTCCACCAGTTCCTATTGTTTGTAATCGATCCTGGTGTCGATGCTGCATTTAAGTAATACCATGTTGTAGCATTGGCTGTATCGTATTTTCCACCGGCGAAAGCTATTTCATCAGCCGTTATTAAAGCTGCTGGAGCATCAGCAAGTTCTCCATTTCCAACTATACTGTCAGCTGAAAACTTGTCTAGTTTTCTATTTGCATCACTTTCATTTGCAAAATAAGAACCAAATCCATCTTTTGTTACTCCACAAGCATATGATGGATTATAGTTTGCTCCTCCATAACCTACATAGTTTCCTAATCGTTCATATGATGCAAAATACATGTCTTTATTATAATCTGTTAAATAGTTATACTTACTATTTATGCTTCTATCATTACAATATATTGCTTTTGTATTCACATGATTATCATATGTAGTGCCTGCTGCTTTTAAATTTGCTACATACCAAGAGTCTATTACTCCTTTTATTGTTGAAGAATTTGTGTTAGTTCTATCCATTGCGGTGGTGTTTCCTGTTGTACCATTTTTATACCCCACGTATGTTGGATCATTCCCTACACTATTGTATATACTTATGTCGATATAACCATCTTTTGTATCAGGACTTGTTCCTGCATATAAAAGCCTTACTCCTCCACCTTCTATTTCTTCATTAGTACGGATGATTCTCCAGTACATATCATCCCCTGCTGAATATAGCTTGTGGCAGTTATTATTATATGAAGAGCTTGTACAGGCACTTTCGGTAGAATAAGTATATTCAATATAGTCACGTGGACTTGCACCACTTGAGTTATATCCTACCCATAGTGTTGAATCAACTGCATATTTGCCAAACTTTACCCAGTTGTTTTTTGCATTACCAGCAAAATAGTATACGTTTGACCCATCTTCAGTGTTTTGCGTTGTAAATAATTTGTTAGTGTTTTCTGTAGTATATACTACAGAAAAATCATTTCTACTGTCTCTTCCATATTTGTCTTGCAAAAGCTGATATACTAATGTTGGCTCTGTACCTTTTTCAATCTCTATATGTCCATAAAGATTTTTCCCCATATCATCACTTTGATCTACATTTTCATCATTTGTATATACTAGTGTTAATGTGTACGTATGGGTTGCATCTTTTGCTATACTATAGTTATGTACTAAAACTTCATCTTTTGCATTTAAACTTTTTGTCAAATCTCTAAACTCGCTCATGTTGTATCCACCATCTGATGATTCTAATTTGTACTGCAAATATCCATTTGTAACAAATGTGTTTATAAAATCTTTTATTACTATGTTGTAATTGTATACACCATCGGACTCATTTTTTATAGTAAATGTCTTTGTTTCATTCAACTCGCCAGGTTTTATATTTGATGCAGATATCACTTTAGTATCTGTATATATTATTCTTAAGTTAGCTGTATCTACCGATATTGTCTTTCCTTCTCCTTCTATTCTTACAGTAAAGTATGCTAATGTCGTTCCTATTGCAAGTACTAATATACTTACTACTGATAACAAAAAATATTTCTTTGTTCGTTCCATTTTGTTCTACCTCTTTTCTATAATAATTTTAACAAATAATACTATTATTATCAAGAAGAAAGTATGTAATTTTTATTTCTTCTCACCTTTTTTATATTAGATAGAATTATTGTTTTACTAAACTTATATTGTTTTAAATTTCGTTCAAGTATTAGTTTAGTTAATCTATCATTGTGATATTTTATTTCTTCTATTAGTTTTAATGTTAAAAATAAAGTTAAAAGTATTACAAATAGTTTGTTATCTAACTTAAATAAAAGTGGTAAAGATAGAAAACTTATTATTATAGATATTATATGACTCATTTGATATGGGAGAATTAAATCTAATATATTGTTTACTAGTTTTCCTCCATCTAGTGGTAGTATAGGCAGAAGATTAAATGAAAGAAGTGTTTTATTGATTATGGTTATTTTATCAAATACATTTATATTTATGTAACCTTTTTTATACATAAATACAATAAAAAAGTAAAAAAGTATTTGAGTTAATGGACCTGCTATAAGCATTATTATTTCTTTGTAAATAGATGAATTTAAGTCTTCGTTTAAAGTAGTTACTCCTCCAAAAGCAAATATTCTTATTTCTCCCATTTTCATTTTTAAGAAAAGGCCTGTCAAATAGTGGCCTAGTTCATGTACTATGATAAGTAAAAGTGTTAGAAATACATATTCAAAGTATCCTGCTAAGAAAGATATTAAAGCTATTATATAAGTAGATATATCTATTTTAATATTTAATATACGGTTCGTAAGATAAGACCTTTCTATCTTTATAAAATGCTAAATATAATTCATTTTCTATAGTTTCTCCTATAATGGTTCCTTTTTCTATATAATCATATACTTTAATATCTTTAGCATCTATGTTTCCATATATCACGTCTATTCCATTACTTTGCTGGACTATAACCGAGTTTATTCCTTCTCTGTTGCCTACAAAAACTATAAGCCCGCTTTCAAGCATTTTTACTGGATATTTATCGCTTACTGATAAAAGTACTCCATCTTTGTATTCTTTTGTTTCAGTGTAGTCTAATATATTATTTTTATTTACTAAGTTAGTTACTTTATCTTCAGCATTATTTTTTATATCTAAAAAGTATTTTTTATATAGAGTATTTATTTTAGAAAAATTATAATTAGTTTCATATACATTTTCATTTATAAAAGCTTTGAAATTTTTATTTAAATTGCATACTATAAGTACAGAAAGAATCACTATAGTTGTTAGAAGTACTCTTTTTATAAGTTTATTGATATATGTTTTAATACTATTATTACTATTACTTTTTAAATAATCTTCTATCTTCATAAAAGTTCACCTATATAATCATATGAGTATAATCGGATATTATGAATTGACTTTTTGTACTTTATATGGTATAATTTATGCATAGTGAAAGGAGAAAATAATATGTTTCCTAAAAAGAATATTCAAAAATTTATTGAGTCTAATCCGGCTCCTGGCTTGACTTATAATGAACAAACACACAATTTGGATAGGCTTATATATCTTCAAACAAGACTTAATACCGATTTAATGCTTTTAAGTAATCCTGCAATTTTAAAAGTAATGGGTGCTGACAAGACTAAGCTTTTAAAAGAAGCTAAAGATTTATTAAATATTACACAGATGGTAGAAATACCTGAACCTGTTAGTGAGAAAAAAAGAAAATTATTTTAAATTAAAGTAAGTTAAGTAAATTAACTTGCTTTTTAGTTTTATCTCTTTTAAAATAAAGATATGAAAAAGTTAAGTGAAAGTTTAGTTGAAATTAAGAAAAGTAAATTTATAGGTTTGATGTTTGAAGTAAAAACAAAAGAAGAAGTAGATATCATATTAGAAGAAATACAAAAAGAACATAAAAAAGCTAGACATATTTGCTATGCATATAAGATAGGAACAATAGAAAAGAAAACTGATGATAAGGAGCCTTCAGGAACTGCAGGAGGGCCCATTTTAAATATAATTAATTATAAGGGTATAGATAATGTATTAATTGTTGTTGTCAGGTATTTTGGCGGTACTCTTTTAGGTAGAGGGCTTCTTACTAGAAGCTATAGTGAAGCAGCAAGCAAACTTTTTGTATCAAATAATTGATTTTTGGATATAATACTATTAAGAAACAGTAGTTAATTAAGGGATTTAGTTAACAGTAAAATACTGTTTCTTTTTTATCCTGTAAATAGTTTACCTAAAACTTCAAAGAAAGTTCCTATGCCATCAATTACAAAACTTTCTGCAAAACTGCCAATTTTAATTCCAGCATTAGTTATTTTATTAGAATAATCTGTATAATCATTTTGAATATAATCATTAATACAAATATTTTTGCCATTATTTACATCATCTTCAAATCTTTTCATAGCTTCTTCAGTAAGTAGCATTTTATCGTGGTTTTTTACCTCATAATATCCGCCTTTATATGAAAAATAAATAGCTGAATATATTCCAAATAGTATTAAAGTAACTATGAATAAGTAGTTATGTTTTTTCTTTTTCATTCTACTCCTCCATTAAATATTTATAAAAAACATCAGCTAATGCTTCCATAGAATTATTTACTTCTTCTATTTTATTGTCTACTCCACCCACTTCTATAAGAATTCCTTTCCCATTTAAGTTGCTATTATAAACTCCATTTACTGGTTCATCTAAATAGTATTTAACACCCCTTGAAAGCCCAGGATAATCTCTTTCTAGTATTTCATTTAATCTTTCAGCAAAACCTATATTGTTTTCTTTTTTTGTGTGTTCATATCCAACTAATAATAGCATCTTAGCATAAGGTTTATTATTAATTTCAAAATAAGTTACACTTTTATTTACACTATCTCTATGAATATCAAACATATACATTATAGAAGGATGTTCATTTTGGGCAATTCTAGCAAAATATTCACTTGCATGATAAGACATATTGTATTTTAAATTATTGTCATTTAAATATTTTTTTACATTATTGGTTTCAACTAAAGAAATTATTCCTTTTTCTTTTAGTTTTTCTCTAAATATATAAGAGGCTACCATTACATTTGGTTTTACTGATGAAATATTTTCTCCGCCTTCATATTCTTCTAATTGATGAGTATTATAAATATAAACTAAAGGTTCTTCACTATCTTTAATAGGAAGAGGATCTTCTACATAATCACTTTTAGCTGCACCATAATCAAATTCATCTTTATAGTCACTTACAAATACACTTTTGATTTCTACTTTAGAAGCTTTATTTAAAGAGGCATATAAGATGTTTTTAGGAGAAGTTAATGCATTTTCTAATTTATTTATGTAATAATTATCTTCGTTTGTTACTTCACTTATTATAGAAGATATTATATTTTCTTTATTTATAGAATCTTTACTAATTAATAAAAAAGTACATAAAAAAGACAAGATAAACAAATATATATAAACTTTATTTTTTAAATTAAAAGTTTTTTTAGTTTTAAATCTTGTCATTTCTTTCACCCATATACATTATATATGAGAATAAATAAAAACTATGTCGAATTAGAATAACCTATTTATAGCTATTGATAGTATGCTTGAAGAGTTGTCTACTACTTCATCTATATTGTCTGTTGTTACCAGTACTAACGGATTCTTTTTGCTAATATTTTTCATATTTATTATAGTAGGTACACCTATAGACAATACTTTAGCACCTACACTTTTTTTATTTATTTCTTTACTTCCTAGTGGTCTTATACCAGAAGTACTTATTTGCACTGTTGTTCCTAGTCTTTCAATATTTTCTGCTTTTAATGAATCTATTAACACTACTAAATCTATATCTAGCGTTTTAACTAAGCTTTTTATAAAGATAGTAGTTTCTATATTAGTATAAGCTTTTATATCTTTGTATATTTTATAACAGTTTCCACCTACTACTATTTTCTCTATAAGTAAATAACCTAGTTTATCTACAGATAAGTTTTTATTACCTATTCCTACAAATAATATTTTACTATTTTTATTAATGTTCAAATAATCTAATGACTCTTTTATAGATTTAGTAGTTAAATTTATCAGTTCTTCTATTTCTTCTTTAACTGCATCATTATTATAAAATATAGTAGTATATAATCCTTTAGGTCTATTTATCTTTATTCCTTCTTCTTTAGATAGTTCAATTTTAGTAATAGAAATATTCTTGCTTACTTCTTCTTTATGTGTTATTTTACTAGAATTTATTAATATTTCGCTATCTTCTATAAACAAATTATCTTTATTCATTAGTAACCACCTATTTATAATTTGCAAATTTGCTTGCTTTTTATACTCTTTTTTGATAAAATCATTATTGCAAATCAAAGGAGGAGAAAAAATGGCAAATATTAAAAGTCAAAAGAAAAGAATTATAACAAGTAGAAAGGCAGCTGTTCTTAATAACGATGTTAAGTCTGCTATGAAAACTGCTATTAAGAAGTTTGAAAAATCTTTAAATGAAGGTGTTGAAGAAGCTTCTAAGAAATTAGCTGTTGCTACTAAGGCTATTGATAAAGCTTTTGCTAAGGGTGTTATTAAAAAGAATACAGCCGCTAATTACAAGAGTAGATTAACTAAAAAGTTTAATGAATTAAATAAGTAATTTAAAGCTATAAACTCATGTTTATAGTTTTTTTTATGCAATAATAAAGAAGAAACCTATTTGATTTCTTCTAATTTAACGCTCACTAATTTACTTACACCACTTTCTTGCATTGTTATACCATATAGCAAATCTAAGTATTCCATAGTTTTCTTTTTGTGTGTTATAACTAAGAGCTGTGTTTTACCTTTATATGTATTTATGTATTTGCCAAATTTTTCTACATTAACTTCATCAAGCGCACTTTCTACTTCATCTAAGATTACAAATGGTACATTTTTAAGATTCATTATTGCAAATAATAGACTTATTGCAGTAAGAGTCATCTCTCCACCAGATAGCAATGACAAAGCACCTGGTCTTTTTCCTGGTGGATAAGCTTTAATTTCCACTCCAGTTTCTAACATGTTAGTTGGATCAGTTAGTTCTAGACGTGCATCTCCACCACCAAATAGATTTTTAAATACTTTAGTAAATTCTATATTGACTTTTTTAAATGTTGTAGCAAACTTATCAATCATAACATCATCCATATCTCTAATTATGCCAAGTAAGTTATTTTGTGCAGCAATTAAATCTTCTTTTTGAGTGTTTAAGAAGTTAAAACGTTTTGAAACTCTTTCATATTCATCTACACTTCCTAAATTAACTTCACCAAGAGATTTAATCACTCTTCGGTTTTCTGCTATAACATTTCTAGCTTCATCTATGTCCATAGTTAGTTCATAGTTGTTTCTAGCATGTTCATAAGTCATGTTATAGTCTTCATTCAAACGATTAAGCATATTATCTAGGTTAGTACTAAGTCTGGTTTCTTTTAGTGCTAAAGAGTTTATCTTCTCCTCTATTTCTTTTACTTTAGAAGACGTTTTACTTAAAGTACTTTCCATTTGTTCTATTTCTTCTACAAGATTTTTTCTTTTACTTTCAGCTTCACTCATCTTTATTTCAAGTTCGTTTTTTACTTTTTCGGCTTCAAAGAAAGCATTCATTATATTATCTAGTTCACTTTTTTCTTCTTTCTTGTCGCTTACTAATGCATTAAGTTCATTTGAAGTGTTTTCTAGTTTTAATAATAATTCGTCTAGTGCTTTTTTACTTACTGTATATTTTTCATTTAGATTAAGTAATTCTAAATTTGCATTATATATTTTATTAGTTAGAATATCTACTGTGCTATTTGCTTCTTTTAAAGCACTTTCTCTTTCTTCTATATTTATATCACATAGTTTTATTTGAGAAATAATGTTATCTAATTCAGTTTTTTCATTTATGCTGCTGTTATTGTTCTTACTTCCACCTGTTAGTGAACCACCAACATGTACGATTTCACCATCAAGTGTTACTACTCTATATTTAGAATTAATCTTTTTAGATATGTTTAATGCATCATCTATATTAGTAGCAACTATTATATTGCCTAGCTGATTAGTTATGATGCTATAATACTCTTTATCATATGTAACTAGTGATGAAGCAATGTTTACATAACCTTTCATCTCTTTAACTACATTTAATGTTTCACTATCTATTCCTTTAGCTTTAATTAGGTTTATTGGAAAAAAAGTACATCTTCCTTTACCAGACCTTTTCAAATAATTTATGGCTTCTTTAGCATCATTATCTGTTCTAGTAACAACATTATTAACACTTGCACCTAGTGCTGTATCTACAGCTAATGCATATTCGTTTTCTACGTTAAATAATGAACCAATTCTTCCTACAATGCCTTTAAGTGTTGGGTTATTTATTACTGTTTTAACTGCAAAAGGTACTTTAGTCATGTTTTCTATATTATATTCAAGTATATCTTTTCTATTTTGAAAATCCATCTTGTTTTTATTAAGTTCTCTAACTTCTCTAGTATAATTATTTACTCTGCTGTTGGCACTTACTAACTCTTCATTTAACTTTGATAATGTTTCTTTTCCTTTGTTAAATGCTTCTAGTTCATTATTGTATTTACTTTCTAAAGTTATCTTTTCATTTTCTAAAGAAAGTTTTTCTTCTTTAAGCCTATTTATACTTTGCTTTACTTCATCCGTTTCTTTATCGTATTTGCTTCTTTCTTTTAATAGTTCTTTCTTAGAGTTAAGTTTATTTACTTCTTCACTTTTATTTAAAAGCTCTTTTTGAAGAGAAGATATTTCTTCATCTAATCTTGTTCTTTCTAGCTTTTTACTTTCTAATTCACTTCTTTCTTTACTATCAGAACTGCTTAAAGATACAGCTTTATTCTGTAAGTTTTCTTTCTCTTCTTTAACTAAAGTATACTCTTCATTCATTGAACTTATATCAGTGGCAAGAAGGCCTATTTCAACAGATTCTAGTTTTTCTTTAGCTTCTTTATATTTTTTAGCTTTAGTGGCTTGTTCTTCCAAAGGGCTAATTTGAACTTCAAGCTCATTTATAATCATATTAACTCTTTCTACATTTTCATTTGTTTTAGCAAGCTTTCTTAAAGCTTCTTCTTTTCTTTTCTTGTATTTTACTACACTAGCTGCTTCTTCTATTACTAGCCTTTTGTCTTCAGGACGTCCGTTTACTATTTCACTTATTTTACCCTGTGGTATAATACTTAAACTTTCTTTAGAAGAAAAAGTATCTACAAATAAATCAGTTATATCTTTAAGACGAACTTTTTCGTTATTTATAAAATACTCGTTTTCTCCTGTTTTATAAACTACTCTTTTTATTTCTATTTCAGTGTAATCTAGAGGAATGGATTTATCTGTATTATCTAAGACAATTGCTACTTTAGCACTTCTTGATGCATCTCTGGAAGCTGATCCGTTAAATATAACATCAGTCATACCGTTAGATCCACGAAGAGTTTTAACTGATTGCTCACCCATAACCCATTTTAAAGCATCCACTATATTACTTTTACCAGATCCATTAGGGCCGACTATTCCTGTAAAGTTTCTATTTAGTTCTAGATTTACGTTATCGGCAAAACTTTTAAATCCATTTATTTTTATTTCTTTTATGTACATCTTACCACAACCTTTTACGCTTTTTTAGAAAGAGCTTCTTTAGCTGCTCTTTGTTCTGCATCCTTCTTGCTATTTCCCGTTCCTTCTCCATATACTATTCCATCGATTAAAACGTCAACCACATAATATTTTTTATGAGCGGGTCCACCTTCTTTTACAACTATATATTCAACGCTTTGTCTTTGTGTTTGAACCATTTCTTGTAAAGTACTTTTATAGTCATGTAAAAACTCTGCTCCACTTTCAATGTAAGGAACAATTAACTTATTAAAAAAAGCAAATACGGCATCTAGTCCTTTTTCTAGATAAATCGCGCCTATAATAGCTTCAAATACATCAGCAACTACTGTTTTATTTGGTGTTTGAATTGAATGACCCACTTTAATATGATTAACTAAGTCAAGTTCTTTAGCATATTCATAAAGAGCATTCTCACAAACATATAAACTTCTTTTTTTAGACATGTCTCCTTCTTTTAGATTTTCATGTTTAAATATATAGTCACTTGAAACAAGTTCTAAAACAGCATCTCCAAGAAATTCTAATCTTTCATATGATGCACAGTTATGTTCATTTGCATATGACGTATGAGTTAAAGCTATTTCTAAAAGAGGACTGCCTTTCATATCTATATCAAACTTTTCTAATTCTTTCATTCTTATCACCTTTATTTCTTTATTTATTATACCAAAGTGTAAAGAAAAATGGTATACTTATTTATTTTTAAATTATTTTTTAGTATAATGTTTATGAGGTACTTATGAAATATATTCTTATAGCTTTAATTAACCTTTATCAAAAGATGCCACTTCACTCTCATTCTTATTGTAGATTTACTCCCACTTGTAGTGAATATGCAAAAACAGCTTTAGAAAAATATGGTTTTTTTAAAGGAAGCTATTTAGCTGTAAAAAGAATAATAAGGTGCCACCCTGGAGGCAAATCGGGTATTGACTTAGTACCATAAGGAGAAAAGATGAAAAAAGTATTTATTTTATTTTTAAGTTTATTTTTATTAACGGGTTGTTCTTTTACGAATAGCAACAATGAAAGCAAAGTTTACACTACATATTATCCATTTGAATATGCAACAAGGTATATGTATGGAGAGTTTGCTGATATTTCAAGTATTTACCCTTCTGAAGTGGATATTGATACTTATGAGCTTACTAATAAGCAAAGAGAAAAATATTCTAATGGTAATATATTTGTTTATACTGGATTAACTAAAGAAGTAAAGCTTGCAGTAGATTTTGTAAATACAAATAGAAAATTAAATTTAATTGATGCAACTAATGCATTAAGCTTTACGAGTGGAGTTGAAGAACTATGGCTTAACCCTTCTAACTACTTAATGATAGCAAGAAATATTAAGACTACACTTACCGATTATGAGCCAAATCTATTTAATAGAGAAAAAGTAAACGAACTTTATGAAGAATTAAAGATAAAGATTAGTGAATTAGATGTAGAATATACGATGATGGGAAGTAATGCTTCTAGAAAAGATTTGCTTATTGCTGATGATGCTCTTGCTTTTCTAAGCAAGTATAATATCAATGTTTTATCACTAGATCCTAATAATGAAAACTATTCAAGAAGCTATAATGAAGCTAAAAGACTTGCTTCTACTGGAAGCATTAAATACATATATGTTTTAAAAGGTAAAACTCTTTCTAATGAAATTGAAACATTTATTACAGAGAATAATTTAGAAAAAGAAGAAATAGAAACTATGTATACACTAAGTGAAGAGCAAAGAAAATCTTCTAGTGATTACTTAAGTATAATGAAAGAAAATATAGATATGTTTAAAACCGAGTTATTTAGATAACTCGGCTTTTTCTAGTCAAAAAGTGATGTTTGCTTTCCTACTTTAATATTTAGATATTTGTATGTTTTTTCTGTTACTTGTCTTCCTCTTATAGTTCTTTTAATAAATCCTTCTTGTAAAAGAAATGGCTCGATAACATCTTCAATAGTAGTTACTTCTTCACCTATTGATGCTGCGATAGACTCGACTCCTACTGGACCTCCATTAAACTTATTTATTAAACTTTCTAAGTATTCTATATCTGTATGGTCTAGTCCACATGAATCTACTTTAAGTCTGTCCAAGCTTTTATTAGTTATTTCTTTAGTTATAACTCCATCTGCTTCTACCAAGGCAAAGTCACTTACTCTTTTAAGTAATCTATTTGCAATTCTAGGTGTTTTTCTGCTTCTTCTTGCTATTACATCTGCTGCATCATCTTCTATTTCTAGATTTAATACTCTTGCACTTCTTTTAACAATTGTAGCAAGCTCTTCTGCTGTGTAGTAATTTAGTTTAGACATTATTCCAAATCTGTCTCTAAGTGGGCTAGATAAATCTCCAGCTCTTGTAGTTGCGCCTACCAAAGTAAATGGTGGCAAGTCTATCTTAATATTTCGGCTTTGCCCATCAGTTCCCACTATTATATCGAGTTTAAAATCTTCCATCGCACTGTAGAGTATTTCTTCTATATACTTAGGTATTCTATGTATTTCATCTATAAATAATACGTCATATGGTTCTAGACTAGACAATATAGCAGCTAAATCTCCACTTTTTTCAATAGTTGGACCACTTGCTGTTTTTATGTTTACTCCTAGTTCATTTGCTATTACGTTTGCAAGAGTAGTTTTACCAAGTCCTGGAGGACCATAAAGTAAAACATGATCTAAACTAGTTTCTCTCATTTTAGCAGCTTTTACAAATACTTTTATATTCTCTTTAACATCTTCTTGACCAATATACTCTTCAAAAGTTTGTGGTCTTATTGTTTTTTCAAAAGAATCTCCCTCTTGATATTCACTTCTTATTATATCTTCTCTCATCTAAACCTCCTTTATCTTACTAATAATTTTAAAGCTTCTTTAATTTGCATTTCAATAGATAAAGAGGAATCGACTTCTTTAACTACTCTGTTAATGTCAGGTTTTTTGTATCCTAAACTTTCTAATACTTCTACTAGTTCATTATTAATAGGTGTGTTTTCTTCTTTAGATACTAATTTTCCTTTTAAATCGAGTATTATTTGTCTAGCAAGTTTTTCACCAACCTTAGGAAATTTTTGTAAGTATAATATATTTTCTCTATCTATTGCGTCTATTATTCCCACTACATTTCCTCCAGCTAAAATAGGCATGGCTATTTTAGGGCCTAATCCTTTAACATTTATAAGCTTTAAGAAAAGACTTCTTTCTTCTTTTGTTTTAAATCCATATAAAGAGTACTCGTCTTCTCTTATTTGATTATATAAATATACTTTTGAAGTTTCTCCTTCTTTAAATACATATGGATTAGGAGTGAAAACTTTAAAGCCTATTCCACTTGTTTCTATTACTATTCCATCACTTTCTATATCACTTACTATTCCATTAATAAAATCTAGCATTACTACACCTTCTTTACTTATTTATTTTATCACTAATAAAGTTGTTTATACAAGTGCTAATTATAGCTTATTTATTATAACAAAAAAGTAAACAGTTTTTCTGTCTACTTTTATCTTACCACTTCACATTAATTGAAAAGTTCATTACTATCAAGAATAATAGTTACTGGCCCATCATTATATATTTCTACTTTCATATCTGCTCCAAATATTCCTGTTTCAGTATTTACTATATTAGATAGTTTTTTGTTCATGTAGTCATATAGTTTAGAAGCTTCAACTGGATTCATAGCATTTACAAATGATGGCCTTCTTCCTTTATTACAATCTGCATATAAAGTAAACTGACTAATATTAAGAATACTTCCTTTAATATCTAATAATGACAAATTCATTTTATCATTTTCATCTACAAATATTCTTAAATTTACAATTTTATCTATCATTTTATCCACTATTTCTTCATTATCTCCATCAGTAAAACTAGATAATAAGACTAAACCCTTATTTATGCTTCCGTTTGTTTGTCCATCAATAGTTACTTTACTATTCTTACTTCTTTGAAGTACTACTTTCATTATCTTTCAACCCTTTCTACAAACTTCAATGAAGAAATATCATTTATAAATCTGTCTAAGCATTCTTTATTTTTAACCTTACAAATAAGTTCATATACATCTAGAGAAGATCTTCT
>ONXO01000096.1 GCA_900321795.1 uncultured Eubacteriales bacterium | reverse complement strand
TAGGGGCTAGGCCCATAGACCTTCATATAAAAGGGTTTGAGGCATTAGGTGCAAAAGTAGAAATAATTAAAAATAAATACATAATAACAGCAGACGAGTTAATTGGAACAAGAATTTATTTAGACTTTGCTTCAGTAGGTGCTACTATAAATTTGATGATAGCAGCTACTGGTGCTAAAGGACAAACAATAATAGAAAATGCTGCTCGTGAACCAGAAATAGTAAATGTAGCTTCATTCCTTATTAGCATGGGATGTAACATTACTGGTGCTGGAACTAGTACGATTGTAATAGAAGGCAATAAAAACCTAGATAATGGTATTACTGAAGTTTTTCCCGATAGAATAGAAGCAAGTACATATGTAATACTAGGCGCATTAATCGGAAAAAGTCTACATATAAAAGGAATTATAAAAGACCATATTGAAGCCGTTCTAATCAAGCTAAAAGATGTAGGAGCTGATTTTAAAGTAGAAGATGGAGAAATAACGATATCTAAATGTGAACATCCTAAAGCTACAAACGTAACAACCCAGGTTTTCCCAGGATTTCCAACAGATGTTCAACAAACTTTTACGGTCTTATTAACTCAAGCATCTGGAAAAAGTACCATCACTGAAACAATCTATGAATCAAGATTTGTAAGTGCTGGCCTGCTAAATGAAATGGGAGCAAAAAATGATGCTAATGGCAATATTCTAACTATAGAAGGGCCTTCCATTTTAGAAGGAAAAGAACTTTATATACCAGATTTACGCGGTGGTGCAGCCCTAGTCTTAGCGGGTCTAATAGCCAAAGGCGAAACGATTTTAGACAATATCTCACTTTTATTAAGAGGATATGAAGACATAGTTGAAAAACTAACAGCAGTAGGTGCTAATTTAGAGATTATTGAATAAAAATATTATAGGTGATTTTATGAAGAAAAAACTTATAATATTTTTTCTTGCAGTGCCCCTTTTAATAATGATATACTTTCTAACATATGAAGAAAAATATACGTATTTAGCTATAGGAGATGCTCTAGCAAAAGGACACACACCATTTGATACTTATAGCACCTCATATGTAGACTATTTATACGACTACCTAAAAAATACGCATCATAATATAACACTTAACAAAGATTTCGTAGATGAAGACTTAAGAATAAAAGATTTAACTTCTCTAATAACGAATACTAAAAACGAAGCCAATAACTTACCTCAGCTCATAAAAGAAGCAAACATTATCACAATTTCAATAGGTAGTGAAGAGTTATTTAGCAAACTTAGAAGTAACAACAACATTAATAATAATCTAAATTACACATTTATAGATGATATGTTTAAAGATTTAAAAATTTTAATAAAAGAAATAAAAAAATTAAATAAAAACCCTATCTATATAATAGGATACTACAGTCCAATTAATTCAAATGAAAAAAACAAAGATGACATTAAAAATTTATTTGATTATATTGATAAAAAGTTTTATGATTTAGAAAAAGATAATGTCTATTACATAGACATAAATGAAGGTTTTACTCGTAATAGCTCATTTTTACCAAGAACTAACAATGCTTTTCCATCTTTAGAGGGATATAGTTTCATATCAAACAAAATAATAGAAAAAATAGAAAGCTAGTATTTTAAATAGCTTTCTAAAAATTCTTCGATATCTCCATCAAGTACTGCATCAGCATCACTAGTTTCATAACCTGTTCTAAGGTCTTTAACAAGTTTATAAGGCTCTAGAAAATAGTTTCTTATCTGACTTCCAAAATTAACATCCATAACGGCACCCTTAAGAGAATTTATTTTCTCATCCATAGTTTCTTTTTCAAGCAAATATAGTTTACCTTTCAAGATTTCCATTGCCTTTTCTTTATTTTTAATCTGGCTTCTTTCATTTTGACATGTAACAACTATTCCAGTAGGTAAATGTGTAATTCTTACAGCAGAATCAGTAGTATTAACGCTTTGTCCGCCTGCTCCACTACTTCTATAAACATCTATCTTTAAATCCTCTTCTTTAATGTTAATTTCAATTTTGGTATTAATTTCAGGAGTGACGAGAACTGAAGCAAAAGATGTGTGCCTTCTCTTATTCGCGTCAAAAGGACTTATTCTAACAAGTCTATGAACTCCCGTTTCTCCCTTTAGCATACCAAAAGCATTATCACGTTTTACATTTATAATAATACCTTTAATACCTACTTCTTCACCAGGTTGTTCACTTATAATCTCTACTTTATATCCATTTTTTTCAAAAAACCTTAAATACATTCTCTTAAGCATATCAGCCCAGTCATTACTTTCTGTTCCCCCTGCCCCACTATGTATTTCAATATAAGCATTGTTCTTATCAAACTCTCCATTTAATAAAACACTAAGTTTAAGCTTACCTAAATTAACTTCTATCTTACTAACTAAATCATTTATTTCTTCTTCAATATTAAGCTCAACTGCAACCTCCAAATCATCAATAGCAGAACTAGTTTCCTCATATAGTTTAACACTATTCTTTAAAGATACAAGTAAAGATAAAAACTCGCTAGAATCTTTTCTACTCCAAAAATCTTCTTTTCTACTTTCTTCTTCTCTTGCCCTGATTTCCTCTATCTTTTTATCGTAGTCAAAGTGACCTCCTATAATCACTTATTTCATTTTTAGCATTTTCTAAAAACATATTAATATCTTTATTCATTACTCTTCCTCCATTATTTCTACAATATCACCATTGTTAAGCCCAAAAGCATTAGCCTCATCAGTATCTAAATGTAATTCTAAATTAAAATTTTCCTTAACTTTAACAATAACATTATCAAGAATTCCCCCGCGAGGGCCATCCACTTTAACTTTAACAATTTTGCCTTCATAAAGCCCATACTTCTCTAGTTCACTGGTTTTGCAATGAATATGTCTATGTGCAAGTATACAAGCTTCTTTAACTAGAACTTCTTCACTATCGGAACTTAACATAATATCGAGTGCCCCAGCAAAATCTCCACTCATTCTAACTGGTGGATTTATTCCTAGTTTATAGGCATCAGTTTTGCTAATCTCAACTTGTGTATGGTCTCTTAAAGGCCCAACTATTCTAACATTATCTATTTGTCCTTTCTCTGTCTTTATATTAACAACTAAGTTAGAAGCAAATTCACCACCTTGTGATAAATCTCTTATACTATAGAAATCTGCATTTCCAAACAACTTTTTAAAATCTTCTTTGCTTAAATGAACATGTCTGTTACTAACTCCAACTTTAATCTTCATATATTTCACCAACACTATTTTACCAAAAAAATGAATAATAATAAATAAAAAGAATATAATTAACCAGGTGATTAAAAAATGAATGGAAGTTATTATAAAAGTCCACTATTTCCAAATGATTCAAGTTATGAAAGAGATACGGCTTATCCCGGAAGCATGCCAACTACTAATATGCAAGACATACCAATGGAACAAAGTTATATTGAAAATATTTTAAGATTAAATAAAGGCAAAAAAGCTACAGCATACTTTAGCTTCACAGACTCATTAACTCATAAAGATAAAGTATTTACCGGAATAATCGAGCAAGCTGGAAGAGATCATTTAATAATGAGTGATCCTGAAACTGGTAAATGGTATATGCTTCTTATGATTTATTTAGATTATGTTGAGTTCAATGAAAAAATAAACTATCAAATCTAGTGTAAACTTTTAAAGAAAGCACTCACTTGCTTTCTTTTCTATGTTATAGTATAAATATGAAAAAGTTAAAATATTTATTATTGACAATTTTAGTAACACTATTGCCTGTTTTTTTGAATGCTTTAGAAATTGAAGGCTTATATTCAAAAAATGTTTTAGTGTACGATTTAGATGAAGATAGAGTTTTATATTCAATAAAAGAAGATGAACAGAAATCTATTGCATCATTAACTAAATTAATGACAGTTCTAGTGGCTTTGGAAAATATAGAAGATTTAGATAAAGAGATAACTATAACTTGGAGTATGCTTTCAAATGTACCTTGGGATGCTTCAGTGGCTGGTTTCTATGCAGGAGACACTGTTACATATAGAGATTTACTTTACGGTGTTATGCTTCCTTCAGGAGCTGATGCAGCAGATAGTTTAGCTGTGAGCATATCGGGATCAGTTTCTTCTTTTGTTGATTTAATGAACAAAAAAGCTAAAGAACTAGGAATGACAAAAACGACATTTGTAGATACTACTGGTTACCACGATGGAAGTAAATCAAGTTCCAAAGATTTAGTTACACTCTTAAAATATGCACTTAAGAATAGTACATTTAAAGAAATATACAGAGCTAAAACATATAAAACAACAAATGATTTAAATCTAAGAGCAACAATAGTTGCATATAGTAAAAATCTTCCTTATGACTTATCTTATGTACTTGGAAGCAAAACGGGCTATACTGATGAAGCGGGCCTTTGTTTAAGCACACTATCAAATATTGATAACGAAAACATAATAACTATAACTTTAGATGCCAAAGTTGATTACGACATGGATAAGCATGTAAAAGATTTAAACAATATATACACATCATTAAAAGAAGGATACGACAAAGTTCTTTTGATTAAAGAAGGAGATGCTTTTTTAAGTCTTGAAACTAAATATGCTAAAGAATCCACAATTACATTTTATTCAAAAGAAGATATTTTTAAATACATTGAAGGAGACTACAATAAAGAAGAATTGAAGTTAGATTATGAAGGTATTAAAATAGTTAATTATAATACTGAAATTAAAACTAAACTAGGAACACTTAAAATATATTACAAAAATGAACTAGTAAAAGAAATTGATATTTTGTTAGAAGAAGCGCTTCATTTTAGTTTACTTGAGTTTATAAAAGTAAATATAGTATTTATAGTTATTGGCCTAATAGCATTGATATTAACACTATTGAGGATAAGAGTATTAATCAGAAGGAAAAAAAGAAAAAAATTAAAACGAATTAATAGTGTTAAATAAATCTTTATAAACCTCAGAAAAATAGAGGTTTGTTTTTAAAAATCAACCAAACAAACAGGGTACTTAATCTTGCACTTTTGCATTTCTTGAAATTTATTGATATAATATTACCTCGGAGGAACTTATGAAAGTAATTTTAATTGAAAATGTTAAAGGAACTGGTAAGAAAGATGAGATTAAAGAAGTAAAAGATGGATTCGGTGCATTCTTAATCAAATCAAAAAAAGCTGTAATGTACACAGATAAGTCTAAAGAAGTATTAAGTACTCAAATAAAGACTAGAGAAGCAAATGAAGCAGCATTAGTAAAATCTTGTGGGGACCTTAAAAAGAAACTAAAAGACATAAACCTTATTTTCAAAGTTAAAACTGGAAAAGAAGGAAAAGTTTTTGGAAGCATAAGTTCTAAACAAATAAGTGAAGAGTTAGCTAAAAAGAACATAAATATAGACAAGAAGATAATAGAAGCTAAAGACTTGAATACCCTAGGAGTGCATAATGTAAAAATATCACTTCATAAACAAGTAACAGCCGAACTAAAAGTAACTCTTGAAGAAGGTGACTAAAAATGGCTAGAAAAGAACCAGCTAATATAGAAGCTGAAATAAATGCCTTAGGCTGTGCTTTTCTTTCTAAAGATGCATTAGACAAAGTATGTGAAGAATTAACAAGCAACATGTTCTTTGACACAAAACATCAAATCATACATGAAGTCCTTTGCCGTCTAAGAAATAAAGACATAGCAGTAGATATAACAACTGTGAGTAATGAACTAGAAAAAGAAAAAGGTGGTATTTCAAGTGTTGGAGGAATAGAATATCTAACTGAAATAATAGATGCAGTAGCAACGCCAACTAACATTGAATACTACATAAACATAATATTTGAAAAATATGTGCTTAGAAACTTAATTAATAAATCTACACAAATAATAGATGAGTGCTATAATGAACAAGATGATGTAAATACTATTGTTGAAAATGCTGAAAAAAGCATACTTGCAGTAAACTCCGATAGAATGGTAAAAGAAATCAAGCCAATTCAAGAAGTGATATCTAAAGCACAAGAGCAAATTGAATTTCTTGCTAAAAATGGTGGAGAAGTAACTGGAGTTCCTTCAGGATTCTATGATTTAGACAAGAGAACAACAGGCTTTCATGGCAACGAACTAATAATAATAGCAGGTCGTCCAGGAATGGGTAAATCTTCGCTAGCAATCAACATGGCTACGAACATGGCAATTAATTCTAAAAAATCAGTAGCTTTATTTAACCTAGAAATGGGTGCAGTACAAATACTAAATAGAATGTACTCATCAGTCGGGCAAATAGACTCAATAAAACTAAGAACTGGTAGAATGGAGCATACTGACTGGAAAAAATACAACGAAACATCAGCTCTACTAGCAGATACAAAATTTTTTATTGATGATACACCAGGAATAACAGTATCAGAAATAAGAAGTAAATGTAGAAGACTAAAAAATAGTGACAAAGGTTTAGATGTAATAATTATAGACTACTTACAGCTATTAAGTAGTTCAAGCAAATATTCAGGTCAAAGGGTAAACGAAGTAAGTGAAATATCGAGAGACCTAAAAAAACTTGCTATGGAACTTGAAGTCCCTGTAATTGCCTTAGCTCAGCTTTCTCGTGGAGTAGAGCAAAGAGAAGACAAAAGACCTATAATGAGTGACTTAAAGGAATCTGGTTCAATCGAACAAGATGCAGATATAGTAATGTTTATATATTGTGATGACTATTACAAGTTTAAATCAAAAGATAGACCAACATTATCACCAACTGAATTAATCATTTCAAAACACAGAAGTGGTTCAACAGGAACAGTTGACTTAATGTTTGAAAGAACGTATACTAACTTTAAGAATGTAGTAAAAAGTGAGGAAAATAGTGATGAATAAGAAAAGTATATATCCGCTTATAGTTTTTGGTGTTATACTATCTAGTTTAATCTTTATTATGGGTATTGATAGACGAGGCTTTGCAGGAAGTCCAAAAACAGTTTATCAAGTATACCTAAGCGGAAAAATTGTGGGGGTAATAGAAGATGAAGAAGAGCTTTATTCACTAATAGATAAAGAACAAGAAGCTCTAAAAAAAGAGTATAAAGTTGATAAAATATATGCTCCCATATCCTTAGAAACAACAAAACTTGTAACATATACAGGAACAGTTGACAACGTAAAAGATGTATATGCTAGGATAAAAGACGTAGAACCTTTCACAGTAAAAGGTTATGAAATAAAAATTAATCATTCAGAAGAAGATAGTGAAATAATAAATGTACTAAAACTATCTGATTTTGATGAAGCGGTTGAAAACACTATCAAAGCATTTGTGGATGAAGAAGACTATGAAAATTATTTAAATGGTACACAAGAAAAAATAGTTGCTACAGGTTCAACTATAGAAAACATATCACTTAAAGAAGATATCACAACAAAAGAAAAATACTTAAGCACAAACGATAAAATATATACAGATATTAATGAACTAAGTCAATATTTATTATTTGGTACAACTGAAACACAAGGAACACACATAGTAAGAACTGGGCAAACTGTTAAAGAAATAGCTGCTTTATATGAACTTAATGTTAAAGAATTCCTTATAGTTAACCCAAGCATATTAAGTGCTAATGCATTATTATTTAATGGACAAGTAGTAAATGTAGGATTGATCAATCCAGTGGTTAGTGTAGTAGTTGAAAATAACTTAGTAGAAGACAAGGAAGTAACGTATAGCAGTGAAATAAAATATGATAATAAGCTACTAGTTGGGACAACATATACAGAGCAAAAAGGCCAAAATGGTATGAGTAGAGTAGCCTATTATACTGAAACAGTAAACGGCTCAATGACGCAGGTAGTGCCACTTTCTACTGAAGTAATAACTCCAGTAGTTAATGAAGTTGTAGTTAAAGGTGGACTTGCAATTCAATACTTAGGAGACTTAGGTTCATGGTACTGGCCAACAAACAAACCTTATGTAATAACAGACGACTTTGGGCCTCGTTTTGACCCAATAAGTGGAGTGCGTTCTTACCATAAAGGTATGGACATATCAGGTAC
>ONXO01000073.1 GCA_900321795.1 uncultured Eubacteriales bacterium | reverse complement strand
ATATCTACTTCAGACAATTTCATTTTTACCACCTGGAATTATTTTACTACATTTTTTAAAAATGATAAAGAACTTTATATTGGCTTTAAAAAATATCTAGCTATATAGTAACAATAAAAAAGAAGTAATAACTATATTCTACTAATTACTTCTTTTGTTTTATCAATTTTACTTTCCCCACTTATTCTAA
Organism: uncultured Eubacteriales bacterium; assembly: GCA_900321795.1. Classification (GTDB taxonomy): domain Bacteria; phylum Bacillota_I; class Bacilli_A; order RF39; family UBA660; genus RUG727. The sequence continues at coordinate 5,211 of ONXO01000073.1, read as the reverse complement.
GAACTATAAACATACATAATATTAAGTTAATTGTAAAAGAGCCTCCATAGCTTAGGAACGGTACAGGAGTTCCTGTCATTGGAATAATTGCTAATACTCCCAGAAAATTAACTAATATGTGAACTAGAAGATATATACCTGCTCCATAAGCAATAATGGAATTTCTTAGGTTAGACGCTTCCTTCGCTATTTTTAATATTCTGTAAAGTATAAATACATAACCTGCTATAAATAGAATTCCTACAATTAATCCTAACTCCTCTACCATAATTGGGAATATCATATCAGTATGAGCATCAGGTAAATATAAATACTTTTGAGTTGAATTACCCACACCTTTTCCAAATAAGCCACCACTATTAAATGCTATGAAACCATTACATACTTGATATCCTGTATTTTCTGTATATCTAGTGCAAGGAGCTTTATATGTAAGTCTACTAGATTGCATTTCATTTAAGAATGATGCTCCACTTAGTATAAGCACTACTCCGGCTACTGCCACACCTCCTGCAAGTATTTTAATATATTTAATCATTTGATTTCCTTTAAATGGAATAGCAAAGAATGTAAGAAAAGCTATAGCTGCTGTAATAAGTGCTGTTCCAAGATCTGGTTGTCTAAATATTAAAAAGAATACAACTACTGAATATATAACAGGAATTAGAAAGCTATATTTACTATTCATTTTATCTTGAAGTTCTCCGTAGAATACTCCGAAATAAAGTATAATAATAGTCTTAGCCAGCTCACTTGGTTGAAAGGCAAATGGACCGATGGCTATCCAAGATCTAGCTGAATTAACTATCCTTCCCTTTACTAATACAAAAATAAGTAAACCTAGAACTAATATACAAGCAAAATTTATATATTTTTTATACTTTTTTGTGTGCTTAGTAAGTATAAACACAAAACCAACAAAATAACTGAACACAAAGAATATTATTTGTCTTATAAAAAAGTAGTAAGGACTTTCATCATACTCCATAACAGCACTTACACTTGAAGCTGAAAGAACAGTAAAAACACCTATAATACTATATAGGATTATCATAAATAATAAAGGTTTATCAATTTTACTTAGTATACTCTTTTTCATATCTTTCATATATTATAATATCACAACTTTATGCATTTTTAAATTATAAATTAAAAAATAGGTAAATATTTATGTCAAGAAACTATTTTTAGCATAATCTATTATAGAAAGATAAAGGAGGGAATTAAAATAATGTATTATTATGGATATCAAGGTGGATACAATAACTATTGTGCTCCAACATATGGAAACTACGGATATGGATATGGTAATTCCTATGGATATACTGGAGCTATAATATTAGTGTTATTTATCTTATTAGTAGTTGTCTTTGGTGCCGGTTTTTTAAACGGTAATGAAAGATAGAAAGGGTAATCCTTTCTATTTTCTTTTATATAATACTCTTTTATATGATAAATATTTATCATTATATTCGCCAAGAAGTTCTTCATACCACTCTTCTTTATCAAAAAATGGAAAAAAAGCATCAGCAGTACTTTCTTCATCTATTAAAGTTAAGTACATTAGATTAGTATACTCTAATAGTTCTTTATAGATCGAAGCACCTCCAATAACATAAACTTGTTCATCTTTAAGTGTTTCATCATTAAGAAATTCATCAATACTTCTGTAAACTTTAACATTCTCTGTTTCTTTAAAAGTGCTAGAAATAACAAGATGTTTCCTGTTTGGAAGTAAACCATGTAAACTAAGAAATGTATTTTTGCCCATTACTATAAAGTGATTAGTAGTCTTTTCTTTAAAGAATTGTAAGTCTTCTTTTATTCTCCAAATTAGTTCATTATTTAAGCCCAGCTCATTATTCTTTCCTACTGCAGCAATTATAATAAGATTCATTATTTAACCTCTAAAATAGTTAACCTCAAGTTTTTTAACTAGACTTTTATTATCAACTCTTTTTCTATCTAAACAATAATCAACTACAAATTTATAAACTCTATTATAAGTGTTTTTTTCTAAATCCTCTTCTCTAAACATATCATAATGAGATTTCATTAAATATAATTCCCATTCTGAAAGCTTGTTCAATCTATCATACGCTAACTCTACTAGTGATGTCTCACTATTATTCATAATTTCATTTAAATTATTGCAATTCATTTTTCTAATAATAATGCTATTTATAAAATCTTTATATTCTTTATTTAAGTTTGTCATTTTTTATCCTCCATGAATAATACTAGCATATTTTATAAAGTAAAACAAGCGAACATTTTAATATTGATTTTTTGTGCACTTTTTGGTACAATATAATGCGTTAGGAAGTGATGTTATGCTTAAAACTAAGGATATATTAGATGAAAAGAATCCTATACTTCATAAAAAGTGTGAAGAAATAACTTTTCCACTTAATAAAGACGATTTAAAGTCTATTGAAGATATATATAAATATTTACGAGATTCACAAGATGATGAACTGGCTAAAAAAGAAGATTTAAGACCTGGCATGGGTATGGCTTTTCCTCAGATAGGCAAACTAAAAAGAATATTTATTATTTCCTATAAAACTGAAGAAGGAGACTTTATAGAATACACTGTAATTAATCCTAAACTTATAAGTTATTCTAACGAAAAGGTTTATGTAGAAGAAGGAGAAGGATGTCTTTCAGTTAATAGAGAGGTTGAAGGAATAGTTCCAAGATGTGCTAGAGTTACAGTAGGCTTTTATGATGAAAAAGGTACTTATAAAGAAGTGAGAGCACGTGAAGAAATAGCTGTTGCATTCCAACATGAAATGGATCACTTAGACGGTATTATGTTTACGGATAGAATTGATAAAAACAACCCGTTTAAAGATCAAGATAAAATGAGAAGTATTTAATACTTTTCTTTTTTTATAATTTATTGTATAATTTTTATAGAATAAAAGGAGAAAAAAATGAAACATTTATATAGAATAATAATATATGGAATTATATTAGTTATTTGCATTGTAATGGGGCTATTAGGCTTTTCAGAAAAAAATAGACAATTTTCTAATAAAAAAGAAGAATTAACAAGTATCATTAGTTCTATCAACAATAGTAATTATGTAAAGAATTATAAAGAAAATGGAGTTATAATTAATGCAAAACTATATAACAAAAGTATATTAATATCTTATCAAGGAGTAAATAATTATAATTATAAATTTACCCTTGGAAATAATTATCTATATGCTAAATATAACGAAAATGATGCTATAGCTAATATGTTCGTAATGTTATTAGCTGATTCAATCGGACAATATTATGGTGAAAATGAAGGCTATTCATATGAAATATTTACCAATAATTATTATATGAGCTCTTCTTTTAATGATGGCATTGAGATTAATAATAAAAATGGTAAAAACTATGTAAAAATTAATTTAGATGAACACATAAAAATAAATAACATGTATTAACATGTTATTTTAATTTTTTTGAATTATTATCAGATTTTCTAATTTTCTCAATCAATTCTGAATATAATAAATTAATTTTTTCTTGAGTTAATGGATAATTATTCATTAATTCTTTTGCATCTTTATCTAAAATGTTATCTATTTTATTTAAATCTTCTAAGTTCAAATTAAATGACTTACTTTCAGCAAATGAATACAATAAATTTGTACTAGTCGTTGAATGATAAGATAAAATATATGGATTAGTTTTTAACACATTTTCTAATAATCCACATTTATTTAAAACTGCAATTCTAAATTTAAATGGGCTTATCTTATTAACTAATTTTATATGATTACTATTTATATAATCATCAATTTCTTCTTTTGTAAAGCCATAACTACCTAAAACAATGCTAGCAAACTTATAACATTTTTGTATATCATCTTTTACAAAATTCTTATGGGTTTCGTAAAATCTATGAACGTGTTCAAGAACACTTTTTTTAACATTAAATTCCGATTTAATTAAATCTAACTCATCAAGAATTTCTTTTCTCCTCTTATCAGAAGTTTCAGATGCAATCCTAACAAAACTTCTATAATTCTTACTATCTTCTTTTCTCATACATTCCCCCTAAAAACAAACTAATTGTACCATATTAAATATAAAATGTCAATAAAAAATTGCAAAATTAAATACTAATCAAATGTGATTCCACTAATTGTTTCATTTTTTATTGAATTAATTATGTATAAATTTACTCTATCGTAATCCACTTCTTGATTTATTAAAGGAATGTTTTTATATTTACTAATTGCTATATATTCTTCTTCAAGATTATCTAAACTAAAGTTTTCAATACCAAAAACAGCTTTTAAAATATTAGGATATTTTTCACTAAGAACACTTAATATATATATCGCTACTTTATCTAGTGGCAAAACTTCTTCTTTAATAATGGTCATACTGGCTAAATTTAAAGCTACTTTTTCATTTTCTATTTTTGGCCATAAAACACCAGGCGTATCAATTAAATCTATTTTATCATTAATTTTAATTGTACTTAAATTTTTAGTTACCCCAGGCATATTTCCAACATGAGCAGCTTTCTTATTAACCAATTTATTAATTAAAGTTGATTTACCTACATTTGAAACACCGACTATCATTACTCTAGCTTTTTTAGGAAGAAGTCCTTTTTCTTTCCTTTTAATATTTATTTTCTCCATAGATTTATTTATTGCATTAATAATAGTAGCTTTTACACTTTTATCATGTACATCTGATAAAATTACACTATATCCTTCATTTTCATATTTTTGCTGAAAAATTCTAGTTTTTTCTTTATCACATAAATCATATTTACTAAATACTATAATTCTTTCTTTGTCTTTAGTAAACTCTTCTACGTCTGGAATATATGAACTTTCAGGTATTCTTGCATCTACTAATAGCAATACAACATCGACCGAATCAATTATTTCTTTTATTTGCCTTTTAGTTTTAGCCATATGTCCTGGATACCAGTTTATATTAGTTTTATTTTCATTCATTTAGATCAACCCCTTTTTTCAATATTAGTTTTTTATGTGTTTCATCAATATAATTTTTTCTTTTCTCTAATTTATCTGGATGATGTGCTAATGCATCACACCTTTGTATTTCAAATAATCTTAAACATATATCATAATCCTCTTTAATTTGTTCTTCTTCTATCTTAACATCATGATTTTCTATTAAGTAAGATATATAACTTATATACTCTTCATCATATCCTAATCT
>ONXO01000055.1 GCA_900321795.1 uncultured Eubacteriales bacterium | reverse complement strand
TAGCAATAAATTTTCCTATTTTTTCTTGATTCATAATTATACCTCCTCTATTCACAATTAATTATAATATAAAAATTACTAATTGTATCCACAGTGTTAGTAGAGTTTCAAATAATCGTAATATTACTATTTTATATTAATAAATAAAAAATACTTGATTATAAAACCAAGCATTTTTATTATTAACTCCAAAAGTTGGAGCAAATTTCTAAATGGCAGGGGTATCAGGATTCGAACCCGAACGGAACGTTTTGGAGACGTTAATACTACCATTATATTATACCCCTACGGCAAGTAATATTTTACCATAGTATTAGAGATTTTGTAAAGATAATTTTGTAAAAACATATAATACTTTAGGTGAGATTATGCTAATTAACTATTCTTCAAAAGAACTTGACTTATGTGCTAGACTTATGAGAGCAGAAGCTTTAGCCGAAGGTGACCTTGGAATGCTTATGGTAGGAAATGTCATAGTAAACCGTGCAATTGCTGACTGTCTTGATTTTAAAAATGTTAGAACTATTACCGATGTCATTTACCAGAAAAATCAATTCTCAGGAATAAAAAGTTCTCTTTTTAATAAAGGCGCTACTAGCAAAGAAAGAGATTTAGCTGAAAGGGTACTTAAAGGAGAATATTATTACCCTGCTACTAATGCCCTTTACTTTTACTCTCCTAAAACAGGAGAAAGCTGCAAAAACACATGGTATGGCGAAACATTAGTAGGCAGATATAAAAGCCATTGCTTCTATGAACCAAAAGCTGGTATTTGCCAGCAACTTCATTAACGTTATTTTAAATGAATCAGTTTTTTTATTAACATCGAAACTAATATAACTAAACTAAATGCAACAAAATAAAGTATTAACATCATGATAGGATTTAAAAATTGCAAGCCATTACTAGTAAATTTACTTGCTATATCTTCAAAGAAAGGTATCCCTCCTAAATCCTTATAAAGCATGAAATCAAAATCATAAATAAAATCTATAGGAATGACTATTAATGAAATAGCTAGATGAAATAAAGAACCTTTAATTATAGTTGAAAACTTCACATCCACATAATTAGTAACAATAAGTAAAAGTCCTAAAAATACCATTAAGAAATGCCAAATCATTGAATAAAATGCTCCAAATGAGAAAAATGGATAATACTTAAAAGCATTTAAGAAAAGCATAGTAGCAAAGCCACCTACTACACTACCGGTAGATATCCAAGCATCTGCCATTTTTTTGATTTTACCTTTTCCAAAACCTGATATTAAAGCAGCCCACATTATAATAGAACAAGTATCAAAAGGAAGTAATCCTTTATTGAATGATCCTCCTAGTGTAATATCGTAATATGACTCCCAAATAGTTTTAAATATATAAAATAATGATAAAAACACTCCTACCACTTTAATAATTTTTAACACTTTTTCCTTAGATGATTTTCTCAAAGCCACTAAAAGAGCAATCATCAAAACTAAAGATATTACCAAATACAAATTCTGTGCAATCCCTCCATAATCCTGACCTGTATAACCCACTATATTATATTTATAATCAAAGAAATTATAATCTCCTTTAAACATATTGATCACCTCAAACTAACAATTCACTTTTATCTTTAACAATTTTTGCTATTTCATCAACAAATTCACTTCTCTTATTAGCATCTTTAGGAGCTATTAAATATACATGATTTTTAGTTCTTGTAAGAGCTACATAAAACAGTCTTCTCTCTTCTGCAAAAGGAATGCCTTCATCTAATTTTTTTGAAGTAAATAAGTTTTTAAGCCAATACTCATTTCTACCTTCTATAGGAAATCTTTCATTTAATCCTATAATTATAACTTCATCAAATGTAAGTCCTTTAGATCCATGTATTGTCATTCCGTTTATTATTATTTCTTCATTTCTAACAAAAACTATTTTTGAATCTATATCATCTCTAAAATCTTTATCTTTATAGCACTTATCTATTATAGCATTTGTTCTGCCTAAAATTAATATATTATGATTTGGATTATCATTATGAATCTTCATAATTACCTTTTTTAGAACTTGATACTCTTGATAACCTCTATATAACTTACCATCATAATTCAAAGCTTTTTCACTATCATATAAAACAAATACTATTGGATTACTTATGTGCTTATTCGATATTAACTCTTTTTGTATTTGACTATCATTTTTCATTATAAAACTTCCTGAATAATCGATTAATTCTTGACTATTTCTAAATGTCTTAGAAATTTTAAATAGCTTTGCATCATTAAAATACTTATTAAAATTATATATATAGTCTATTCTTGATCCATTAAAAGCATAGATACTTTGCCAGTCATCACCAACAGCAAACAATTTAGATTTATTCTTATTAGCAGTGTTCTTAGTAAGCTCATATCTATCTCTTGAAATATCCTGATACTCATCAACAATAATATAATCAAATTTTAATTCACTACTATCTACGTTCTCAATGTATTTATTTGCATAATAAATTAAATCTGCAAAATCAAATCTATAGTTTTTGCTTCCATACAATTTTTTTTGATAATACAAATAAAAATCATTAATAAAATCAAATTCTTCCCTTGCCTCTACTTGTTCATTCTTGTCTAAACTGTTAATATAATCATTAATAATAAACGAATAATTATCTCTATTAACTGACCCTTTAATAGCATCAATTGAGTCATACACAAAATCTTTAAACTTTTTCATATAGTAAAGCGGATTAGAGTCTAATAAAGCGTTTAATATTTCTTCATCGGTCTTTAACTTAAAAACAAATCCCATATCTTTTAGTTTATATTCAAGTTCTTTTTCAATATTCTTTAAAGAGTTCCTATTAACAGATATAAAATTATTATTTGAATACTTATGTAAATCTTCTTTCCATATTCTTTTTTGATTATAATCTTCATCATCTAATCCAAAATATTCTAGATAAACATTTTCTCCAAATAGGCTTAATGTAAAATCCGGCTTATATGTATCTTTAATTAAATGAGGATATATTTTTTCATAAGAATATTCAATACCGTGCGTAAACAGAAAGTTAGCGATTACTGCCTCTCCTGCCGATTTAACAAGTTCGCCCTTTATTGTTGACGGATTTTCAGAATATACTCTTTTCCAAATTCTTTTTTTTATAACCTCTTCAATTCCTTCTTGTTTTGCTAAAACTATATAATGTTCTTTATAATTTTTATAGAATTCTTCATAAGTTTCATACTTATAATAATTATTTACAAAAAAATCTTTAAATCCCATATATATTTTAGTATCATCAAAAAGTGTTAAAATCTTCTTTATCTTTTCTTTATCCGAAAAGATTTCTTTAATATACTCGTTAAAAATATATGTCCTATCACTATCATCAACAACACTACAATTTTGTTTTGAAAAAATATTTTTTAAATATCTAAGACCTAGGGAATGAAAAGTAATAACGCAAGCTGGAATATGAAATTCGCCAACAATTCTATTTTTTAATTCCAAACTGACTTTCTTAGTGTAACTCATAACAAGTATTTTTTGAGGATCCACTTTCTTTATATCTACTAAGTATTTTACCTTAGCCGCCATAGTTGTTGTCTTACCAGTTCCAGCACCCGCAATTATTAATGAATAATCTTCTTCTGATAAGATAGCTTTAATTTGTTCTTCATCTAAATGAATATTATCATCTATTCCCTTAAACATATTATCAAAGTAATCTTTATATTTTATAAGCATTTTATTTAGTACTTCATTATTATATTTATTCAAATCAAAGGAAATAGGAACTTGTTGACTATTCAAAGCCTCTCTATATAATTTATTAGAAATGTATTCTCCGCTATTCAATTTATCAACAAATGTATTCACTTATTTCGCCTACCTTTTACTCTAAAATAATTTTACCAAAAAAGACATATGTTGTCTATAAGAAAACACGGTACAATATATACCATGTTTATTCTTTAGTAGGAATTAATAAAGACTGACCTATAGTTAAAAGTGTTCCACTTAAGTTGTTAATCTCTTTAAGTTCATTAACAGTAACACCATACTGACTAGCTATCTTCCACAAAGAGTCGCCTTTTTTAACAGTATACGTTGCATAACTTTCTGTTCCTGGTATCTTAAGAACTTGACCAATTTGAAGAGTATTACTGGTAAGATTATTAATGTTCTTAATATCAGTAACTGTCACATTATATTTATTAGCTATAGAATACAAGTTATCTCCTTTAACTACAACATAGTTAAGACCTGTGGTAGGTGGAACTTCAGTCTCAGAAATGATTGTATCTTCAACAGGAATTAAAAGCTCTTGCCCTATCTGGAGTGTATTACTTGTAAGTTTATTAGAACTTTTTAACTTATCAACAGTAATGCCATAACTATTTGCTATCTTCCATAAAGAATCTCCTGATTTAACTGTATATATTATACCCTGCTTATTAGGCTCTATTTCAATATCAATAGTTCCTTCTTTAGGAATTAATAGTTGTTGATTAATAGTTAAGTTAGTTCCTGGTAAATTATTAACACTCATTATCGTATCAACTGTAGTATTATATTCATTTGCTATTTTATATAAAGAATCACCCTTCTTAACAGTATATACTAAATAATCTTCAACAGGCTTTTCTTCTTCTAATTTGACCTTTAGATTTTGCCCGACATTTACTACATTACTATTTAAATTGTTTAGAGTTTTTAAATCGTTAACTGTAATGCCAAACTTATTTGCAATACTCCACAAAGAATCACCTTTTTGTACAGTATAGTAAGTACTTCCTGCTGGAGCAATATATTTAATACTCTTATAATCTGCAATAGCCCTTACAACAGCTTCAGCATAATCTTGATAATTATTTTTAAGCTGATTAACATCATCACCTTTACTATCTAAAAAACCATATTCAACTATAACTGCTTCAGTATTTGGTGTATTTCTATGTATAAAGTAATAATCTTTTATTGGATTAGAAGGAAGACGTTGTTGATAATTCTTTCTTATATTTTGTCCTTCCTTGGCTAGTTCATCTAGTATCTTACGTGAGAAAGTACTATTATTTCTAAGCGCATAGATAACTTCAGCACCATCGCCACCCCCAGCATTAATATGATTACTAACTACTATTACATCTTTACCATTACCAAAAGCATCTAATATTCTTTTACTTCTAGCCGTACTATCTAAAGTTTCATCACTAGTTCTAGTCATTTTAACAGGGACACCAAGTTCGCGTAATCTATCGTACATATACTTACTAATCAAAAGAGTTAAATCTTTCTCTACTATACCATTACCACTTGCTCCTCCATCAGAACCACCATGTCCAGCATCTATAACCACTCCAGTTAAAGCCATATAAATCACCTATAGTAGTCTATGAAAAAACTAGCTTAGTGTGATAAGTAGGCAAGTTAATCTTCAACGCAAGAGTTAGTGTAAAAAAGGGAATGCTCTCTTCAGGGGGCTCGCCCTTTTATTTATTATATGTGTTAATTCCTTTTAATTTCGGCCTTTTATGACCTTTTTATTTTGGTAATAACCTGAATAATTTAGGATTTATTAGTCTGTTTGTACCTAAATGGTACCTAAAAAAGACATTAATTTCTCAATGTCCTATTTTTAAATATCTTGTTGTTTGTAACATCCATTTCCATTTATTAAATCAATAATCATAATTATTATTTGAATTATATTCATTTGACCATCAAACAATTGAAGAATACCGCCATAATTTGTAAATGGATCTTCATTTAATATTTTCTTATCAATTACTCCATTCTTCATTATGTAATTCTTAATTAAATTAATGAATCTTGTTTGTTCAACATTTAATTCGTTTTCATTGATGTATTTAGAGAATTCTTTATCAATTGCTTCTTTCGATAAGCCAACTGTTTTCCTTACCAATAAAACTAATGATTCATCATTATAATGTTTTCTATACTCTTCTTTATTGGAATTTAGTTCATTAAATAATATGTCTTGAAGTATATTAATTTCTTCTTGGCTTATTTTTTCATTATTTCTAATTTTATTAATTATTTCATTATCTAAGTGATTTCTCAAATAGAAATTAACTTTTTTCTTATAATCAGATAACTCAGTTTGTTCTATTTTTCTATCATCATGTTCAACAATATTAATGTCATCGCTAAAATTAGTATAAACGTCTTTTCTAATTCTTTTTGGAAGATATTTAATTAATTCTCTTAAAGAATCTCTCATTCTATCTACCTCAATAATATCTGCTCTTTCAATATAATTATCTTCAAGTATTTTCTTTATATCATCATTTTTAGCTTGTACTTGAGGAATATTCAAAAGTCCTGTTAATCCCTCTCCAATACGATTTAAACGACTTGTTTCTCTCTCATATTTCATATTTAGCATCTTTGATAATTCTATAGCTAACATTAATCGATCAAATTGTTTAGCTGATTCATCATTATCATTGGACATTATTAACGATGTTAGATTGTCCTTTATTTCTTTTACTGCCAAATCAGTTAGATTATTCCAATTAACAATATTTTTATACTTTTCAACATATTGTATTCTCTGTTTAACGTCAAATTTTAAAGTATTAAATGAATTAACAATATTAACTAATTCTTCTAATAAGAAGTTTTTATATTTAACATATTCTTCATCATTTAAATATTCAATTTTTTCTAATTCTTTTAAAATATCGACTTTTAATTCAAATATAAATTGTGAAAGACTCATTCCAAGTGTAGATTCTTTTCCTTTAGGATTCTGTTCAAAGAATTCAAAGTTTTTACAAGCATCAAATATATAAAATTCTTTCTTGTCTTTTCCTAAACCAAGTAAATCGGGACAAAGTCTTGTTCCACGACCTATCATTTGTAAAAATTTAACCTTTGATTTTACATCCTTAAAGAAAACCAAATTTAATATTTCTGGAATATCTATTCCTGTATCTAGCATATCTACTGATATCGCAATCTGAGGCATTTTTGTGCAATCAGAGAAGTCTTCTATTAACGATGAATAATAATTAGTGTGGATATCTATAACACGAGCAAAGTGACCATTATATTGTGGATATAATAAATTAAACCTTTTCTCTATAGCTTCAGCATGTTTATGATTCTTGGCAAATATAATTGTTTTTCCAAGTTTATCATTGCTCTCCACTTTTAATCCTTTTTCCATTAGGATATTCAATATTTTATCAATTGTATCATCATTAAATAACCAACTATTGATTGCTGAAGCTTCCACCTTATCAACAACATCAGAATCGTTAGCAAATGTATCTTCAAATGATTCTTTATCTTCTTCTGATAATTCGCTATATTTTATTCCCTCTCTTATAAAATTAGTTGAGCATTCTATTGTATGATAATCAACTAAGAATCCATTAGCAACAGCTTCTTCATATTCATATGAGTATGTTGGGACATTATCTTGTAATTCAAATATTTTATAAGTGTTTTTATCAATATCACTTCTTGGTGTTGCGGTTAATCCTAACAATAATCCATCAAAGTAATCAAATATTGCTTGATATTTTTTATAAATACTTCTATGAGCTTCATCGATAATTATCAAATCAAAATGTCCAACAGTAAATAATCTCTTATTATCTTTTGTCTTAACTTCATCAATAGCATTCATCATTGTTTGATAAGTAGAAAATACCATTCTTGCATTCTCGGCATTATCTTTTTCAGTTACTAAATTGATAGTCGATAATGATGGCATTAACTTATTAAAAGCTCTTTTAGCTTGTTTAACCAATTCTGCTCTATCTGCTAAAAACAAAACATTTTTGATCCAATTATTATTTGTTAATACATCAACAATAGAAATGGCAGTTCTTGTCTTACCTGTCCCTGTTGCCATAACTAACAAACCTTTTCTTTGATGATTATTTAAATCTTCACAATATGCTTTTATAGCTTCTTGTTGATATGTTCTATTTGTTATATTTTCATCTATTGAAACATGATTTAAATCTTTTCTTAAGGTTCTTCTATCAATTAATAATTGCAATTCATCTTGAGTATAATAACCTGATACTTTTCTGTAAGGATAATTCAAATCATCCCACATGAATATATCAAAGCCATTACTAAAGAATATAATTGGCCTTTGTCCATATTTCTTTTCAAGGCAATCTGCATAAATCTTGGCTTGTTGTTGACCTACTCTGGCATCTTTGGATGTCTTTTTTGCTTCTACCAATCCAACAGGTTTTCCATTAGCACCCATTAATACATAATCTACAAATCCATCTCCAGATTCATTTGGCATTCCTGTTACAGGATCCTCTTCTATTATGTTACTATTAAATTCCCAACCTGCTATTTCTAAATCTAAATCTATGTATTGTTTACGAGTTTTAAATTCTGATATATCTTTAATATCATAAGGAATTGAGTTTTGTTTCTCTTTCCTGCTATCTGTTGTTTGTTTTCTTAACTCTTCATATTGTTTTTGTAATTGTTCAATTGTTTTTTCATTTGCTTCTAATTTTTCTAATAATTCTAATTTTTCTTTTTCCAAAGTTTTATTATTTTCTGGATTTGGAATTACACTTTCATCAAATTTATGCTCTGTATATTCATCACAATACAAGTATGTAACCCATAGCATAAAATCATGAAGATTTTTAAGTGCTAATACGGCCTCTTCTTTACTTATTTTTGTATTGCTGTGTACTGCTTGATTTCCTAATTTCTGAATATAAACTATTTTTCTAAATAAGCCAGAATCAACTATATTCCTAAAATTTCTATCATAAATCAAAGTAGCTAAAGTTTGTTGATATGGTATAGTTAATTCGCCATCTACTCCATAAACCCATTTAACGCCTAATTCAAGAGCTTTTCTTGTCATAATTGCACAAGTAGTTGATGTTACCATTAATCCTTTTTCAGCTTCTATACAGGCATTTTTAATATCATTTAATCTATTATCAATAATAAATTCAAAATTTGAACCCATACTTCCAACTCCTATAAATCATTACAATATTATTTTAACACAGATTTTTAATTTTTGGCTAATGTTTGGACAATATTACAAAAAAAAGAATACTCTATCCAAAGTATTCTTGCATTAATGCAGATTGCATTTCTTCTAATTTTTTCAAACTTTCTCTACATTCACATTTTTGACTATCTACTAATTTTACAATTCTAGCAAATTTGTTTTGTAATTCTATAGGTGGTACTTCAATTTCTAATTTTCGTATATCAGATAAAGCAATAAATTTTTGAGTTCCACCTCTTTTGTTCTGAAAGATTGCATTTTCAAAATAATCTGAATTAAGTAGATTCTTTACATATATATTAATGACTTTAGAATCTTCTAAAAATTTAATTAGTGCTACATTCTTTATTGCAAAATCAATTTCTTCATTAGGAATATTTACAATTACGGGATTACCAATTGTCCCAACCATAGGCATTAATATGTCTCCATAATTAACTTTAGACCTAATATTAAACTTGTCATAATCTTGCTTTGATATAAACTTAGCCCCTGAAAAATCAATATCATTATTAATTATATTTTTAGAAGTGATAAATTTAAATTCAGACTCATCTAAATATTTAGGTGAATCGTGCGTTCCATCCCTTACATCGCATAATTTTCCTAATTCTTCTTTTTCGAAATTGCCATTTTGAAACATCTCAACAAACTGTGATTTTATTAATTTATTCAAACTTTCAATTTGATTTTTCTTAATATTTATTAACTGTTGTATATTAGATAATTTTATGGATATTTTTCTTTGATCTTCCAATGAATAAATTGGTATTTTTAATTCCTCTATATGATTAGCCTTCAAATAACTTTGTGTAGATTTATTTTGTTTACCGAGAAGCTGTTTTTTTACAAATTCTGATCTAAAATAATGTAAAAAATAATTCATATCTATTTTGTTCTCATCTAATCTAATGAGAAACATATTTTGCCCATAAAAATTACCATCATTCTTCTTTACCACAGCAGTTTCACCTAAGGTTCCAATCATACTTATTAGTATATCTCCAACATTAATTGGCCTATTCTTTGAAATCGATAAGTAATCTTCTTCAGATATATAATTAACATTATTATAATCAATTGAACCATTTCTAATATTTTTAGAGGTTATATAAGGAATACCACTATCCAGATATTTTGGTGTTGCTGGCATAATCCAAAAATCTTCTTTTAAATATTCTTTTAATAAAGTGTATCTCATCATAGCAATTCCTCTAATGCTTTAAGTTGTGTTTGAAATTGTTCTTCCATGTCATTTATTTGCTTAAAAATTATTTTTGGATTCGCATATTCAATTTTTTCTTGAATTATCTCTTTATATTTATTTATTGATAAATCATATCCATGATTAACTATTTCATCCTTAGTAACAAAGAATGATTTTTCAGTTCTAGATCTATCATTTTCTTTTGTAATATTATCATATCTTTCTATTATATCTGGAATATCATTATCTTTGATTGGTATTCTTCTAGCATCTAAGCTATATCCATCAGCGGTCATATCATAGAACCATACTTTATCAGTTCCACCCGTCGTTGTTTTAGTAAATATTAATATAGCTGTTGATACTCCCGCATATGGTTGAAATACACCACTCGGCATTGATATTACTGCTTCTAATTTATTCTTTTCTATTATTTCTTTTCTGATGGCTTTATGAGCATTGCTACTTCCAAATAATACACCATCTGGAACTATACATGCACATCTACCACCAATTCTTAATGATCTTATAAATAGTGCTAAGAACAATAATTCTGTCTTTTTTGTATCACATATTTTAGATAGTGATGGTGCTATTGTTGATTCATCTATTGATCCTTTGAATGGCGGATTGGCTAAGATTAATGAATACTTATCTGTATCTGTGTTATCTACAGAGGCTGAATCTTTGTATTCAATGTTTGGATTATCTATTCCATGCATAATCATATTCATTGCACTAATACTTAACATTGTATCATCAGTATCAAAACCATAGAACATATCATTATTAAAGTGGTGCTTTTGGCTATCACTATTAAAAAGTTCTGAATGATTATTTCTTAAATACTCACTTGCTTCCAATAAGAATCCGCCTGTACCACATGCTGGATCACATATAACATCGTTTGGAGTTGGTTTAACTAATTCAACCATCATTTTAATAATGTGTCTTGGTGTTCTAAATTGACCATTTCTTCCTGCAGTAGATAATTTTGAAAGCAAATATTCATAAATATCGCCCTTTGTAT
>ONXO01000012.1 GCA_900321795.1 uncultured Eubacteriales bacterium | reverse complement strand
AAGCAAGGATTCTTAAGAAGCACTAGAAGTTTAATTCAAACGATAGGAAGAGCTGCAAGAAACGCAGGCGGTAAAGTTATAATGTATGCTGACATTGTGAGTGAAAGCATGGATGAAGCTATTAAAGAAACAGAAAGAAGAAGAACTATTCAAAAAGCATATAACAAAGAACACAATATTGTGCCAAAAACTATTGTTAAAGAAATAAGAGATTTAATTTCAAATAATGAAGAAACCAAGAGTGTTAAGCCAAAAGAACAATTGACAAAAGCACAAAAATCAGAAATGATAAAGAACATAGAAAAAGAAATGAGAAAAGCTGCAAGTGAGCTAGATTTTGAAAGAGCAATGCAGCTAAGAGATATACTATTTGAACTTCAAAGCGAATAAGTGTAAACCAAAAAAGGTTGACAGCATATAATTTTAGTGATAGAATTATAAATGAAAGAGGAGGAAATATAATGGTAAAATTAAGATTAAAAAGAATGGGCACTACAAAAAGACCTTATTATAGAATAGTTGCTGCTGATTCTCGTGATAGAAGAGATGGATCATTCATCGAACTAGTTGGTACTTATAGTCCACTTGAAGACTCTAAAGTTACTGTAAATGAAGAAGTTGCATTAAAGTGGCTTAGTCAAGGCGCTGTACCTACAGATACAGTTAAAAATCTTTTGAGTAAGGCTGGAGTTATGAAAAAATTTCATGATTCTAAGAATGTTAAATAATGAATATTGAAGAATTTGCAGAATACCTAGTAAGCAATATAGCTAAAGATTCTGATTTAGTTAAAGTAAAAAGATTTTCTAATGAGGATGAAGAAGTATTAGAAATACTAGTTAGTGAAGAAGACATGCCTGCTGTTATTGGAAAGGGTGGAGCTGTTGCAACTAGCATAAAAACTCTAGTGCAAGCTAAAGCTTATAATGATGGAGTTAAAACTATAAAAGTTAATATTGATTCATTTTAATATTAACTTTTTTGTTTTCATATAATTTATTGGTGGAAAAAATGAAAATGAGTGAACTTCAAAGAAAAGATGTGGTAAATGTAAACGACGGAAAGATAGTTGGAAGAATAATAGATGCAGTCATAAATGAAAACGACGGTTCTTTAGAAGCGCTGGTGTTAGATAAAAGTAAATATATTAAAAGTTTATTTTCAGGTGAAGGAGAAGTAAAAATAAAGTTTGAACAAATAAAAAAGATAGGAACTGATGTAATTCTTATTGATATTTCTTCCTAAATGAATTAAAATAATGTTATGAACAAAGAAGATGTTTTACAAATTGTTGAAGATATAGAAGATAAAAAAATTGAAGTAGATTCAAAATGGTTTTATTATGCTCATGAATTTGATGAGAACGAATATAAAAATATATTATCAAAAGGAATTAAAGCAGATTATAAAAAGAAAGACATATTCTATCATAATGAAGGTAAATATTATATTAATGTAAGTAGAAATTATAGTGAATATAGCTTCTGTGATTCAGCATATTTACAGAATATTAATTATTCTCCACTAATTATTATTGATAAAAATATAAAAGTACATAAAGCAAACGAAACAAATCTTCTAAATTTAATTTTAACTAATACAAAAATACCTTATAGAAGTTCATTTTACAAAGATGAATTTCAAGTATATAAGCAAATAGATAGAAGCTCTATAATTGGAATAGAATTCTTAGTGAAAAGTATTATTGAAAGAAGAATTGAAAGTAAAAGAGTAATTTATGAAAAAAGTATGACTGATATTCTAATGGATTTAAAAAACATAGTACTTTTATTAGAAGAACTTAATATAAACTTACCTATATATGACTATACTGAGAATAGAGAAATAAATAAGGATAAAGTGTTAAGATTGAAGATCTAAAGGTAAAACTTTAGTTTTTCTTTGTTTTATGGTAAAATATTCTCTAGGTGAGAAATTATGAAGAAATTTAATAGTATCTTATTAATAATTTGTATATTTTTAATAGATTTAATAACTAAGATATTAGTTACAAGTTCTATGAAATTATATGCATCTATTAATGTAATAGATAACTTCTTTTATATAACTTATACTAAGAATAGAGGTGCGGCATTTAGCATTTTAGAAGGAAAAAGGTGGTTCATACTAATAGTATCATTTGCACTACTTATTTACTTATCTCGTGAGTTATTTAAAAAGAAAAATCCTTTTAGTCTAGATTTGGGATTATCGCTAATTATAGGTGGTTTAATATCTAACTTATCTGATAGATTATTTTTAGGCTATGTAAGAGATTTTATAGATTTCAGATTATTTGGGCATCATTTTGCAATATTTAATTTAGGTGATGTAGCGATTGTTATAGGATGCTTTATATTCTTTATAGGTGCCATAATGGAGGGAAGACGTGCAAATAAAAGTAGAAAGTGATGGAGCGGGTAAAAGGCTAGATTCATATTTATCTGAAAAGATAGGACATTCTAGAAGTAATGTATCTAAACATATTAAACTCAAAGATGTATTATTAAATGGTAATGTAGTTAAAAGTGGTTTTCCTTTAGAAGAAGGGGATGTAATTGAATATAATGACTGGACTGAAACAACCGGAGCTTTAGGAGAAAATATACCACTAGATATTTATTATGAAGATGATTATATTATAGTCTTAAACAAACAAAGTGGTATGGTTGTGCATCCCGCATGTGGTAATAAAGAGCATACTCTTGTAAATGCTTTAGTGCACTATAGTGAGAACTTAAGTGATTTAAACGGAGAAGATAGACCGGGAATAGTTCACAGAATAGATAAAGATACTTCTGGCTTGCTTCTAATATCTAAAAATAATGAAGCACATGCTATTTTGGTTGATGACTTTAAAAACAAAAGAGTAAAAAGAAAATATGTGGCTTTGGTAAGCGGAGTAATTAAAGAAGATAAAGGAAGAATAGATGCACCTATTGGAAGAGATCCTTTAGACAGAAAAAAAATGTGTGTTACAGACAAAAACAGCAAAGCTGCTGTTACAAACTTTACTGTTTTAGAAAGATACAAGAATGCTACTTTAATTGAATGTATCTTAGAAACAGGAAGAACACATCAAATTAGGGTACATCTTTCATATATTGGGCATCCTTTAATAAATGATCCTATCTATAATAGTAGACACAAAATAAATGATTTTGGACAGATGCTACACGCAAAGTACTTAGGATTTAATCATCCCATAACACATGAGTTTTTAGAGTTTGAAGCCCCTACACCTAAAGAGTTTGATGAAATACTTGAAACATTTAAAAATTCATAATATAAATAGTAAGAGATAAAATAAAAGCATAAACGTTAAACAAAACATAAGGAATTAAAAAGTATGACGATGCCTTATTAAGCTTTCTCGATTCTAAAAATAAGAATACACTGCTTACTAATGTGATAGTGGTAAGAACAAAACCAAAAAATGGACTTTTTAGATTAAAGAAGCCATAAAGGAATAATTCGTTTGCTAAGTAGTTAGTAATAAGAACATAGAAGTAATCACTTTCTTTAAAGATATTTTTATTTTCACTAACTAGATAAATACTTATGGCAATTAAAACATAAATAATAGTCCAAACAATGCTAATAACTATTGGTGGAAGGGCAAAAGAAGGAATAGAAAGCGTATTATAATAAGAAGAATCATATTTAAAGATTAAACCACTTACAAACCAAGGAAATAAAATAAATAGAAACTTTAAAATCTTTTTTAACATATAATCACCTTACTAAATATATTAAAAAGATTTAAATTATATTATAAAGGAGAAGATAAAATGGCAAGTTTTACAGTAGATAAAAAAGAAGAAATAGTTATGAAGATTATCCACTATTTTGTAACCGAGGAAAACTATAGACCAATCATAGTTAATGGAGTACAAAATGAAATCTGGCTTGAAAACTTAGATAATAGCATTCCAATAATAAGAATAAATATTAATTATATACATAATGATGAACAACTAGCTATAGATAATAGAAAAGCTGATGTGATAAGGAAGAACATAAAGAAAAAAACATATTCTTTAAAACTTAATATGTTAAATATATTAGTAAATGCTAGAGAAGAAGTTAATGTAGTAAGTGATAATAATATAGAAAGTATTAGAATTGATAAAATTAATGACCTAAAGAAAAGTAACTTTGTTAATGAGTATTTTCCTAATTTTAAAGATAAGGTTGAAAACAAAAAATCAGATGTAGAAAGTTTATGGGCTATGACTGAAGAGTTAAATGAAAAGACAAATAGAGAAGACAAAAAATTAGCTAAGATATTTGCTAAAAATGATAAGCCTGTAGTTACTACTATACTTATAGCAATTAATATTATAGTGTTTATACTAACTCTTTTAAAATATGAGGACATGGTTTTGAATTTTGCTAATTACTATGAATTTGTTCAAAATGGTGAAATTTATAGGCTTTTAACAGCAGCATTCTTACATGCAAATCTATTACATTTATTTTTCAATATGTATGCCCTATATAATTTAGGTTCTCAAATAGAAAAGTATTATGGAAAAGTTAAATATCTTATTATATACTTAGGCAGTGCTCTAGTAGGAAGCTTATTCAGTGTGGTTTTAACTAACAATATGAGTGTAGGAGCCAGTGGTGCAATATTTGGACTATTTGGAGCAATGATATACTTTGGATATAAATATAGAGCCACATTAGATGGATTCTTAAGAAGTGGAATCTTACCAGTTCTATTAATAAACTTGGTTTTAGGCTTTGCTATTCCAGGTATAGATATATGGGCTCATATAGGAGGCTTACTTGGCGGGGTACTTCTTTCCAGCGCAGTTGGCGTTCCTAATAAAATAAATAAAAAGGATAGAGTGAATGCAATTGTAATAACTTTAATACTTATAGCTTCTTTAGTTTATATGCTTATGACAAAATAAAACTTCTCATTTTGAGAAGTTATTTTTTTAAAATTTTCTGTAAAGACCGATAGCTAAACCAAGAATGTCAACTTTATCTAATATGATAGGTTGCATAGTTTCATTTTCTGGCTGTAAGCGGAAGTATCCGTTTTCTTTATAAAATGTCTTTAATGTTGTGAATCCATCTTTATCTAGTGCTACTACAATATCTCCATTCTTAGCGGTTTTAGCTCTTTTAACTATTACGATATCTCCGTCATAGATACCAATGTTTTTCATACTCATACCTTCACATCTTAATGTAAAGATTTCTTCCTTTTTTGGAATCATATATGATGGTAAACTTATGTATTCATCAGGAAACTCTATAGCTTCAATTGGATTACCACAAGCTATTTTACCAAGAAGTGGCACACTGACAACATCTTCTTTTACCTCAACATATTCATTTGGTACTAGAACTTCTAAAGTTCTAAATTTATTATCTGTTTGTTTTAAATATCCTTTATTCATTAGGTGTTTCATATGTACAAATACAGTAGCAGTACTACTTAAATCCATCATTTCACATATTTCTCTTACACTAGGACTATATCCATGCTCAGCAATATACTTTTTTATACAAGTCAAACACTCATCTTGTTTCTTAGTTAATTTTTCCATTCTTAATCCTCCATTTCTTATATCTGTAAATAGCTTAACACAAAAACGTATATTTGTCAAACATTTTTACGATTTGTGCTTGACACGAACAAAATAACGTAGTATTATAAAAATACAAACAAAGGAGTGGTAAAAATGGAAAAATTAGAAAAATTATTTGATACTAAATGGGGAGTTATAACTTTTTATATTATAGTTGCACTTATAGCTTTTGTTATAGCTAAAGGAATGAATGCAAATAATGCGGTTAGTAGTAATGAGAAGATAATTACTACTTATTATGCATAGATGTTAAATAATAGACAAATATAATTGCAAGAATCTTATAAATATTTTATAATAATTTTAAGGAGTGAATTATGGAACTGTTTATAAGAAAAAATAACCTATTATCATTAGGTGTAAAATTAGATGATAAAACTAAACAATTTGTTGTAAATAATGGAGTTATAAAGGAGTTTAAGCCAAGTAAGCTTACATGGCGCTTAGTCAATAACAATAATATTTTTATTAAACTTAACGATTTACCAATTGAAAGTCAGAATAAATTGTCTAGCGAGGCAATAACAGATGAAGAACTAGTTAATCTACCATATAAGAAAAAGAATAGTCAAAATATATATAGTGAAGAAGGAACAAAAGTATATGTTAATGACGAAACACCTGTACTTCCTATAGTAGGGAACTTTCTTCCAAACGATGGTGTTAATGCCTATACTGTCATATATAAAGATGATGGTTCTTTAGGACTTGAGCCTATATTAGTATGTTGGAATTGCCACTGGGCTGATTTGTTTTCAGGAGAAACTAAATATGGCGATAATGTATTTTGTTTAGTCTCTGATTTACCGGTTGAAGCAATTGAAAGAATTAGTGATTACATCATTCCACTAAAAGAAGTTCCTAATATAGTAAATATATCAAAAACAAAGGGAAGATAATGTGCAATATTTGACACATTTTTAGTGCTATGATATAATGCTAGCTCATAAGAAGGGAAAGAAAATGGAGTTTAAAAGTAATCAGGAATTAGAACAGTTTTTAATGTGCCAGTATTATTTAAGCTCAGGTTCGCAAGGTTAATGTTATACGGATTTCAAAAATTTATAAAATTTATACTGACTATGAAGAATGCGAAAGTGATATATCACCAATATTTGATGAAAATATGTTAAGAAATCTGTCTAGCATTAATAATCCAATGTATATATTTGCCAATGATATAATCAAAGTAAATGGGAAACTTGCAGGATGCATAATGCCTTATATAAAAGCCATTAATTTAACTAGTATAAATCCCATAACTTTCCCTTTAAATTACTTTCAAAAATAGTAATATTTTTAAGAATAATAAATATAATATTAGTTTAATGACCCTTTACTTTTTAGTGGATGGTCTATTTAATGGTGTAGTTAATAATTGTAAAATATTAAAAGAATTATATGAAGAGATAGAAAACTATGAAAGCAAAGTAACTGGACTAGTATTTTTAAAAGAGTTAAGATACTATTTAAGTTCTCTTGCTGGAGAAGAAATTAATTATTTAAAAGAATGTCCTAAATATAGAGATAGAAATTTACTAAATCATAAATACATAAGAGATTTAGAACTTTATGATTACAAGCAAATTTTATAAGAAAAAAGCATATAATTAAATGGTGAATTATATGTTTCAAAGTACTCAAAATAGTAGGATAAAGCTAGTTTTTTTAGTTGTGTGCATTATATTTGCAATTATAGTTATAAGGGTTTTCTATGTTCAAGTTATTGAATACAATGAGCTTAACAATTTAGCAGAAGACCTTTGGAGTAGAAATCTTCCTGTTGGAGCAGACAGAGGAAGAATACTGGATAGAAATGGTGAAGTTATAGCGGGTAATGTAACTACTTCAACACTTATTTTAGTTCCTGCTCAGATAATTGATAAAGAAAAAGTGGCAGAAGATTTAGCTAGCATTTTAAATGTTAGTAAAGAAGAAATGACAAAGCACGTTGATAAGAAAACGTCTATTGAAAGAGTACATCCTGAAGGAAGAAACCTATCATACGAAATATCCGAGAAGATAAATGATTTAGGATATGATGGAGTGTATTTGGTAAAAGAAACTAAAAGAGACTATATTTATAGTGAAGCTTTATCACATGTAATAGGTTATGTAGGAATAGATAATCAAGGATTAAGTGGGTTAGAGCTAATGTACGAAGAATACTTAACAGGAAAAGATGGGTCTATAAAATATTATTCTGACGGTAAAGGTAAAAAACTATCCATTCCTGAAGTCTATGTCTCCCCAGTAAATGGCAGTGATATAACTCTTACAATAGATTTAAATCTTCAACTTGCCTTAGAAAATGAACTAACTAATGCAGAGAAGAAATATAATACTGAAGGTGCAATTGGGATTATTATGAATCCTAAAACAGGTGAAATATTAGCTATGAGTTCACGTCCTACATTTAATCCTGCTTTTTATCAAAACTATAGCATAGAAACAATAAATAGAAACTTAGCAATTTGGTCAAGCTTTGAGCCTGGTTCTACTTTCAAAATTTTGACTCTAGCTGCGGCTATTAATGAAGGAAAAGTCAACCTCTTTGAAGAACATTATTATGATAGCGGGTCTATTAAAGTTGCTAGCAGTACTTTACATTGCTGGAAGCATAAAGGACATGGAGATGAGACATTCCTTCAAGTGGTTGAAAACTCTTGTAACCCAGGATTTGTAGTAATGGGGCAACGTCTTGGAAAAGAAACTCTTTTTGAATATATTAACAAGTTTGGTTTTGGAACTAAGACGGGAATTGATTTAAATGGTGAAGCAAAAGGTATAATCTTTAATTTAGATAGAGTCGGACCAGTCGAGCTTGCTACAACTGCTTTTGGTCAAGGTGTTTCTGTAACGGCTATGCAGCAAGTTCAAGCAGTTAGTAGCATTATAAATAACGGAAATATGTTTACTCCATATGTAGTATCTAAAATAATAGATGCAAGTGGCAATGTGATTAAAGAAGTAAAACCCACTTTAAAAAAAGAAAATTTAATATCAGAAGAGTCTTCTTCTCTAGTTAGATACGCTCTTGAAAGTGTAGTGGCTAATGGGTCTGGGCACAATGCATATGTTGAAGGCTATAGAATTGGAGGCAAAACTGGAACAGCACAGAAAGTAGGAGCAGATGGAAGATATATGGTAGGTAACTATATTTTATCATTTATAGGTTTTATGCCTGCGAATGACCCAGAGTATGTGGTTTATATCGCTCTTGACGGAGCTAAAGGAGTAACACAATATGGAGGAACTGCTTCTGCTCCTATAGCCAAAGCGATGTTTGAAAGCATTATAAATCTATATGAACTAAAACCAGACCCTGAAGGCATGCCTAAAGAATACACATGGTATGAAACGAAATATATTACAATGTCTGATTTAAGAGGCAAAACTTTAGAAGAAGCTAAAAAACTACTCACTGGACTTACTGTGGAATATTCTGGAAATGGACAGACGATAATAGAAACTAACCCTGAAGCAGGAACAAGAATAAAAGAAGGTTCAGCTG
This sequence comes from uncultured Eubacteriales bacterium, assembly GCA_900321795.1. GTDB lineage: Bacteria > Bacillota_I > Bacilli_A > RF39 > UBA660 > RUG727. The sequence goes on along the minus strand of ONXO01000012.1, from coordinate 2,378 downwards.
TAAAGTTACTGTTAAATTAAGTAAAGTTTAATTAACATATTTGATTTTTAGAAAAGATACTTATATAATTAATATATGAGGAAGTGATAAAGATGCTAATATTAGCAAAATCAATATTAGGACTTATGGTAGCATTTTTCTTATCAGTATTTGCGGGATTGGTGCTTTTGCCTTTATTAAAAAAATTAAACTTTAGACAAAGTGTATCACATATGATAACTGAAAGACACCTTTTAAAAGAGGGGACGCCCACAATTGGAGGACTTATATTTATTATTCCAACAATTATTACTATGGTAGTGCTTTATTTAAGAGGAAGTGTAGAAATCTCAAGCTCTCTTATAATAGTTATGTTTGTATTTCTTTCTTACAGTGTGCTTGGATTTGCAGATGACTATAAAAAAATATTGACACATAAAAATGCTGGGCTATCAATAACAACAAAGTTAGTAGTACAAATACTAATTGCAGTAATATTCTTCTTTATCTATATGAAAGATGGAGGAAGCACACATTTAATTATATCTTCACTAAATATAGATTGGGATTTAAAATGGTTTTATGGAATATTCATTTTGTTCCTACTTGTAGGTTCATCTAATGCAGTTAATATTACTGATGGAGAAGACGGACTAGCTGGAGGTTTATCAGCAATAGCATTTCTTTCGTTTGGTATCATAGCTTGGGGTACAACATGGGCAAAAGGATATCAAGAAATAGCAATTTTCTGCTTTGTACTAGTTGGTGCCTTATTAGGCTTTTTAGTTTACAACACCCATCCGGCTAAAGTATTTATGGGAGATACAGGGTCACTTGGATTAGGTGCAACACTGGCAGCAGTAGCAATACTTACTAAACACGAGCTATCTCTAGCGATAATCGGTGGTGTATTCATAGCCGAAACATTATCTAGTTTTATACAAATAGTGGCAATTAGAAAGTTCCATAAAAAAGTATTCTTAATGGCACCTCTTCATCACCACTTTGAAAGATTGGGATGGGAAGAAACTGACATAGTAAAGCTATTTTGGATAGTAGGATTTATGCTTGGAATGGGTGCCATTTATTACGGCGTTTGGTTATAAAAACCGAATGCTTTTTTTTAATATAGTCAAATATATAAAAAATAACTCTAGGGTTATTTTTTCTTTATTAACATATTATTAAATAGGTGATTAACGTGAAAGACAAAATACTTATGTTTAGTACAATTATATTATCCGTATTTGGTCTTGTCATGATATATTCTAGCAGTTATATATGGGCAGAATATAAGTTTGGAACACCATTTAAATATGCAATTAATCAAGGAGTATTTCTAATAATAGGAATAGTTTTAATGTTAATCGTTAGCAAAATAAATTATAATTTATATAAAGATAAATCCAATTTGATTATTTTAGTAAGCTTTATACTTTTAGTATTAGTTGTTATTCCAGGAGTAGGTATAGTTAGAAATGGTTCAAGAAGTTGGTTTGGAATAGGCTCTTTCGGTATCCAACCCAGTGAAATAAGCAAAATAGCTTTAGTGATATTTGTGAGTAAATATTTATCACGCAATGATAAAGAAAAAAGATTGACTAAAAACTTTGTTTTGCCAATTCTATTAATAATAATTCTTTTCTTTGGACTTATAATGCTAGAACCTGATTTTGGAACAGGAATGATTATAGTTTGTTCTTTAATAGGTTTAATCTTTGTTACAGGAACAAATCTTAGTATATTTGTTAAATTGGGTTTAGTAGGTATTTTAGGCATAATTGGTCTTATTATAGTGGCACCTTACAGACTTCAAAGAATCACATCTTTTTTAAACCCTTGGAGCGATCCTTTAGGAAGCGGATTTCAAATAATTCAAAGTTTATATGCTATTGGACCAGGTGGTTTATTAGGCCAAGGATTTTTAAACTCTAGGCAAAAACACTTCTATTTACCTGAACCACAAACAGATTTTATTTTTTCAATAATAAGTGAAGAGTTTGGAATATTAGGTGTTATTATAGTTGCTACACTTTTCATAATTATATTTTATAGATGTATTAAGATAGCATTAAATACAGATGATTTATTTGCAAAATATCTAGTTTTCGGTTTATCTTTTATGATGATATTTCAAACCTTACTTAATTTAGCCGTAGTAGTTGGGATTATTCCTGTAACAGGGTAAGTCCTACTATGTAACTGATAACTACAATTAAAATAAACCTTTATTTTAAAAGGATTTAGAGAGTTTAGTAAAAAATAAAAAAGATAAAAAATTGATAAAATTAACAAAAATTATAAAAAAATATAAAATTTTGCAGATAAAAAATAGGGGTAATTTTCCCATTACTGCAAAGAAGTTGATTTGAGCAATACCAAAGATACCTCACATATTT